>CAYYIJ010000018.1:0-31381 GCA_964471945.1 uncultured Chlorobiaceae bacterium | reverse complement strand
AAAACCCCCAACCACCGCTGGCTGGGGTTTTCACTAATCCACTAATTAATAACCTGCTTAAAAATAATTAGAACCGCAACATAACTCAATGGGCTTGTGATATTATTCACACTTAAAGGCTAATAGAGGTGCGACTCATTTCCAGCCATGAATCTGGACTAAAAGTGAATCGTAAATAAATACTTTGAAGTGAGTCGCCGGCTGGTTACAGCAAAATTATCATTTTCTTCACGTCAATAATTAAACCTGAGGTGAGTCTATAATAATATATACCGCTCGCAAGATTGTTTACGTCGAATTCAACTCGATGTCTTCCCGCCATCTTTACATCATTTACTAACGCTGCCACTTCTTGTCCGAGCATGTTGTACACTTTGAGTGTAACGTGTGATTCTTTCGGGACATCATAGTGTATTGTTGTTTTTGGATTGAATGGATTAGGATAATTTTGATAGAGAGCGAATTTCAAGGGTTGTTCTGTCATCGCCACTTTATTTAATTTTAAGCGGATATCTATTTGTTCGTTTTCTATTTGAATCTCACCTTGTTCATTCATCTTAATTTCTTCTCCATTCACTATCAATGAAGTTGAAGTAAATGAATCATTCTTATCCCATTTAAATGTTAAAGGATATTTAGCTGAGGAAACAATAATCCCACATTCCTTGATATTTCCGGGTTCAGCTATTTCAAGTGAATAATTATTTGAATACCGAACATCAAAAGCACCAGATGGCGGGATTGGTGGTAACTCAAATAAATCTATGTTATCAAGAAATCTTCCATCAAAACTGAAATACAATTCACCGCGGCTCCCGAACTGATCTTCAACAGATATTTTGCTGAATGGTAGCAGGGTTCCAATGGTCTTTTCACCGAATGATATTTTGCCTGCGTTTGTTAATGTATTAAAAATAAGCTTCCCCTTTGATTTTGCTTTTATCCAATAACCTTTATAAGGAGCAATCAATTGAACCGGTGAGTAGCCATTGTCGTATTCGAAATAATTTGATACTATAAGTTCATCTGGTATCTGAATTATCGAGTCGATTGATAATGGCTTTGATGGTGCGCCAATCATGTTCCATCCCGGTATGACATCAATTGTATCGTGTAACCGTTGTATTCCATTGATGGTTGTACTACCGGGGGAGTTAAATTTCAACCAGTAACCGATTTTCTCCGGGACAGTATCAAGTGGAGCATAGCTTCCTTGATAGATAAAAATATCCGAACTAACAGCCGTGTAGATTGCGTTTTTATCATGGGTGACTACTTTGTAAGGTAGTGATAGTAAATTCCATCCTGCGGTATAGCTGTATCCTGAATCAGATACATGTATAGCTCCAAAGTTCAATCCTGATGTATCACCGCGATGAAGAAGGTTAAGCGAATACGATCCTAATGGTTGTGTTTGTTTCCATCCTGATTGGATTTCAACAGAAATTATATAGTTACCAATAGGTAAACTATCGAATAAATATACGCCTTGTGAATCAGTATATGTTGAATCATTTAATATCCCTGAGATTAGAACCTTCGTACCCTGTATTTGTGGTTCATTTTCATCGCGGAAACCGTTGGAATTCAAGTCATTGAAGTTCATTCCGCTGATGCGTCCCATCGGTAAAACGCCGAAGTATTTTATAGCGCTATCAGCATTAATAATACCCCAACCCATCAAATTGTCGGGTGTTGCAGCTTGGCTTGCGGTCTGCCGCATTGCATCTCTGATTTGCATAGGATTCAAATTAGGATTAGCACAAAGGATTAATGCGGCAACACCGGCAGAAAGTGGACATGAAAAAGATGTTCCACTAGCCGTACCATATCCAGTTGGATTTGTGGAGCTTGCAACCTTTACACCCGAACCCATTGCCATCACATCAGGTTTAATGCGAGAGGGGGAGTCGGTGGTTGGACCTATAGAACTGAAAGTGGTTCGAGTTCCATTAGAATACACTGCACCAACGGCTATAACACTGTCTCCATCTGCGGGGGCTATTAATGTGTTCCGGGAGGCATTGTATCCTGAATTACCAGCCGAGTTAAGAACAACAATCCCGAGATTTACTGCCCTGTCGGCTGCTTTCGTGATAAGCGTTGTATTTCCATTCATATCAGCCCAAGTCCAGCTCGGATACGGTGAGTCATAGTCAAGATAACCCAGAGACGTACTCGTAACGTCAACACCAATGCTGTCTGCCCACTCGATCCCTTTTACCCAATTATCTTCTTCGATGGGTGTTTCACTAGAATCATTTTCTGTTCTTGCAAGGATGTAGCTCGCTTGAAATGCAGGTCCGATAAGTTGACCAGATTTATAGCCCCCTATTGTTGAAAGTGTATTAACACCATGTGAGCCAAAAGACGGATGCGTGTTGTTTGGGATGACACTCACTTTGTGATCAACGAAATCGTATTGCGCAAAAATGTTCATCGTAGTAAACGATTCATGATTTAAAATTCTAAAACCATTATCAAACACACCAATCATAACGCCTTGACCAAATATTCCTTTATCATGAACTTTGGGAACGTTGATTTGATTTACTTGCGTGAAAGAAGTACCATAATCCAACGTATTTGCAGCGTTCGGTTTGTTGGTTTGTATATTTTCTTTGAAAGCCGACTCGCCTTCCTCGTTTGATTTCTTTTTCCACCTGCCAACAAGCTCAACTTCTTTAACAAACGGCAATTGACGAATTATTTCTATTTGTTGTTTTGTTGCGAATGCACTAACGGCATTAAACCATTTTAATTCATGACGTATCTTTTGAACTTTTTTTGAAATCTCTTGGACATACGATTGCTCTATAGGTAAATCTTGTTCATCAATAACATTATTTATTGTTTTTACTTTTAATCGGCGTTGAAGTGAGCGTTTAGAAATGATCTGGGTTGGATTACCTTTTAATAATTTCATCGAGTTCCCCTTGTCGATAAAATATATCAAAATAATGGTCGACTCATTTTCCTGAAGATGTGAATAATAATTTGTTAGAAACTTACCAAGATTAGCCGGTTGTTGTGAATAAGAAAAAGATGATAACAATGTTAAACAGAGGAGTATGAATAGTGATTTCATAAATTGTCTTTTTTTAAATGGGTTTTATGTTGTTATTGTTTAAAACATACCAAAGTTTGAAGCCAAAGTCAACAATTTGAAAACACAGCTAATTTTAACTATCTTGGATTTGCATGACTGCTATCGAAAGAATAAAGAATCATCTCGTTCATTTCATCCGTGATGAGGTAAAAAAAGCCGGCTTCCATAAAGGAGTTGTTGGTCTATCGGGAGGCGTCGATTCTGCTCTTGTTATGCATCTTACCACAGAAGCACTGGGGAAAGAAAATGTTTTAGCAATTATTTTGCCATATAAAACAAGTAGTCCTCAAAGTATCGAAGATGCTTTGTCGATAATAAATCAACTTAATATACTCTATGAATCGGTCGATATCAGTCCAATGGTGGATGCTTATCTCGCTAAATATCCGAAGGTAAATAATATTCATAGGGGAAACATTCTGGCACGTCAACGGATGATTGTATTATACGATATATCGGCTCGCGAACATGCATTGGTGATTGGTACGAGCAATAAAACTGAAATATTACTTGGATACAGCACGCTTTTCGGCGATACTGCCTGCGCCATCAATCCTATTGGTGATCTGTATAAAACACAAATATGGCGATTGGCCGAAGAGGTCGGGGTTCCAAAAAATATTATCGAGAAAGTACCAACCGCCGATCTATGGACGGGACAGACAGATGAAGGTGAGCTTGGTTTTTCATATCACGATGTTGACAAGCTCCTGTATGATATGGTTGATCGGAATTATGGTGATGAGAAGCTCATCAGTGAAGGATTTGAGAAAGAGTTTATTGAGAAAGTGAGAAAAAGAATTCGAGAAAATGAATTCAAAAGAAGGTTGCCACGTATTGCGAAAATATCCGAATGACAATAGTTCAGCGGGGAACACTGTATATTGTTAGCACGCCTATTGGGAATCTTGAAGATATTTCCCGAAGGGCTATAAATATTCTTTCGGATGTAGATTTGATCGCTGCCGAAGATACACGGACAACAAAAATTCTTCTCGATCATTATAATATTCGGAAAGCCATAATCAGTTACTTCAGCTACAATGAAACAAAACGAATTCCTGAGTTGACATTAAAATTAAAATCCGGCACATCTATAGCGTTGGTTTCGGAGGGAGGTACTCCCGGCATCTCCGATCCAGCATCAAGAATGATAAACACTGCTATTACTGAAAATATTCCAATCGTTGTAATCCCGGGTTCAGTTGCTTTTCTTCCCGCTCTTATCATAAGCGGATTGCCGACAGAGCGATTTGCATTTGTAGGTTTTCTACCAGTTAAAAAAGGAAGGAAATCGTATTTGCTGCAACTTTCCCGCGAGACTCAAACAATAATTCTTTACGAATCACCTCATCGGCTTCTAAAAACACTAATGGAAGTAAAACAATATTTTGGGAATAGGAACATTTCAGTTTCCCGTGAGTTAACAAAAATGTATGAACAGACCATCCGAGGAAAAATCTCCGTTGTTATCAATTATTTTAAACAACATCCGATTCGAGGTGAATTTGTGCTCATCATTGAAGGGGCAGCAGGAATTAAATCATCGAGATAATCATTTCCCATGGATTCTTGATTTTCTACAACAATTTTACTATATTAGGACACTCTTTAACAGAGTGCGATTCTTCTTTAAGTTTCACCTTTTCTAACGAATTCATTTAATTTATTCATTTTTAATAATTTATAGGAGATATGTTTATGAAGATTAAACCTTTAGCTGATCGAATCGTGATCAAACCTTCTCCCGCTGAGGAGAAGACAAAAGGGGGAATCATTCTTCCTGATACTGCCAAAGAAAAACCCGTAATAGGTGAAGTTGTTGCAGTCGGTCCTGGTCGGAAAGCTGATGATGGAAAAATAATTGCATTGGACATCAAAGTTGGCGATAAGGTACTGTATGGAAAGTATTCTGGTACAGAAGTCACAATCGATGGTCAAGAGTACTTGATCATGCGAGAGACAGATGTTTTTGCAGTTGTTTAAATGTTGAATATTAATCATAATAATTTTATAGGAGTTAAAAATTTATGGGTGCTAAAATAATTACGTATGATACTGAAGCACGTGCTGCATTAAAGCGGGGCGTTGACAAGCTTGCTGATGCAGTGAAGGTTACTCTCGGTCCGAAAGGACGCAATGTTGTTCTTGATAAGAAATTCGGTGCGCCAACAATAACAAAAGACGGTGTAACTGTAGCGAAAGAGATTGAGCTCGAAGACCCAATTGAAAATATGGGTGCACAGATGGTTCGTGAGGTCGCAAGTAAAACATCCGATGTTGCTGGTGACGGAACAACGACAGCCACTGTACTAGCTCAGGCAATAGTCCGTGAAGGGATGAAAAATGTCACCTCCGGTGCAAATCCGATGGACCTTAAAAGAGGAATCGAAATTGCCGTAGTAAAAGTAGTTGAGGAACTTAAGAAAATTAGTAAAACTGTTGGTGACGACAAACAGAAGATTGCTCAGGTTGGTTCAATCTCTGCCAACAACGATCGCACAATTGGTGAGCTAATAGCGAATGCAATGGAAAAAGTTGGAAAAGATGGTGTAATCACAGTCGAAGAAGCAAAAGGTACAGAAACAACTGTGGAATGGGTAGAGGGAATGCAGTTCGATCGCGGTTACCTATCTCCCTATTTTGTTACCGATGCTGATACAATGGAAACGAAATTAGACGATCCATACATTCTTATTCATGATAAGAAAATCAGTGTGATGAAAGATTTGCTTCCAATTTTAGAAAAAATTGCACAAGCTGGTCGGTCAATTCTAATCATCGCTGAAGAAGTAGAAGGCGAAGCTCTCGCAACACTTGTTGTGAATAAACTCCGTGGTACTCTGAAAGTTGCCTCAGTTAAAGCGCCCGGATTTGGTGATCGTCGCAAAGCTATGCTTGAAGATATCGCGGTACTTACCGGCGGTACTGTAATATCTGATGAAAAAGGATTCAAGCTCGAGAATACCCAGCTTTCTTACATGGGCACGGCAAAAAAAGTTACGATCGATAAGGATAATACAACCCTCGTTGAAGGTGCTGGTAAGAAAGAAGATATCAAGAAACGAATTAACGAGATTAAATCTCAGATTGATAAAACGACATCGGACTATGACAAAGAGAAACTTCAAGAGCGGCTTGCAAAACTCTCGGGTGGTGTTGCAGTATTGAAGGTTGGCGCTTCAACCGAGGTTGAGATGAAAGAAAAGAAAGCTCGTGTTGAAGATGCTCTCCATGCTACACGCGCAGCGGTAGAAGAAGGTATTGTCCCAGGCGGGGGAGTTGCATATATTCGCGTTGCTCCGAAACTTGATGGTCTGAAAACCGAAAACGAAGATCAGAAAATTGGTATTGAGATCATCCGCAAATCGCTTGAAGAACCGATTCGTTGGATTGTTAATAATGCTGGTTTAGAGGGTTCCGTAATCGTCAATAAAGTCAAAGAAGGTAAAGATGATTATGGATTCAACGCACAAACGGAAAAGTATGAAAACCTTATCCAAACTGGTGTTATCGATCCGACAAAAGTAACACGCATTGCTTTAGAAAATGCGGCAAGCATTGCCGGACTTCTCTTAACTACCGAGGCAACGGTCGTTGAAAAACCAGAGAAAGAAAAACCAATGCCTCCAATGCCCCACGGCGGCGGTATGGGTGATATGTACTAAGAAGATATACAAGTAAGTAATTAAGAACCCCTGGTCAGTAATCGGCTGGGGGTTTTTAATTTTCCCATCCTGACGCAAGTGCGAATTAAAAGCAGTAAGTTTAATCTCGATACTGTTGATTTGAGAAAAGCTTTTAAAACAAGTTTTAAGTTGATTCCTTACATCAATCTTCATATATTAAATCTGAAATCTAAAATCTTTTTAGGGGCTGTAGCTCAGTTGGGAGAGCGCCTCGTTCGCAACGAGGAGGTCGTCGGTTCGATCCCGATCAGCTCCACTCCCAATTTGACACAACTTAACAATCCCGCAGAAATGATATAAAAGCGAAATATGCCAAACTCGCAAACTCCAAATCGTCTCATCAACGAAAAAAGTCCGTACCTCCTGCAACACGCGTACAATCCCGTAGATTGGTATCCGTGGAGTGAAGAAGCATTTCAGAAGGCACGTGATGAAGATAAACCTATTTTTCTTTCAGTTGGATATTCAACTTGTTATTGGTGTCACGTCATGGAGCGAGAAGTTTTCGAAAATGAAACCATCGCTCATATTATGAATGAGAAAATGGTCAACATAAAAGTGGACCGCGAGGAGCGCCCCGACGTTGACCGCGTTTATATGAGCGCGCTTGTTGCCACTACCGGACAAGGTGGGTGGCCCATGTCTGTTTTTCTTACTCACGATTTGAAACCTTTCTATGCGGCAACTTTTATCCGACCAACAGAACATCACGGTAAACCGGGATTTTCTGATCTGGTAAAACGCATCAGTGAGCTTTGGATAAACGAGCGAAATAAAATATTTACAACAAGCGATCAAATCACCGCACATCTACTTGAAAATTCGAAATCAAATCATGGATCTCAACTGGATGAATCTATCATCAGCAAGGCATACCAAAAATTGTTGCAAAGTTACGATTCTAAATATTGTGGATTCGGAAATGCACCAAAATTTCCCAGACCATCGGTGTTTAATTTTCTTCTAAGATATTTTAAACAAACCGGGAACGGCTCCTCTCTTAAAATGGTTCTTAACACCCTACGCGCAATGGCACGCGGAGGCATGTACGATCAACTTGGCGGAGGATTCCACCGCTATTCGGTTGATGAACAATGGCGTGTTCCTCATTTCGAGAAAATGCTCTACGATCAGGCACAACTTGCAGTCTCGTATTTAGAAACGTATCAGTTAACAAAAGACGATATACTGATTGAAACCGCAAAAGGTATTTTAGATTATGTGCTGGTAAAACTTCATTATAAAGATGGCGGATTTTATTCCGCAGAAGACGCCGAGAGTATAACTGATTTATCTAAACCCAGTGAGAAAGAAGAAGGCGTTTTTTATATTTGGACAAAATCAGGGATCGAATCTATCATCGGGAAAGATAATGCCGAAATCTTCAACTATCATTTTGGGGTTCAAGATGAAGGGAATGCACTTCAAGATCATCTGAATGTTTTTTACGGACAAAACATTCTTTATGCTGCTGTTAGTATTGATGAGACTGCAAAAAAATTTTGTAAAACACCGGATGAATTAAACCGACTTCTTCTTGACGCGAAGCATAGATTGTATCTCGAACGTGAGAAACGTACTCATCCACATCTCGACGATAAGATTATAACAGCATGGAACGGATTAATGATCTCAGCATTTGCAAAAGCACACCAGATACTCGAGTACGATCTTTATCGCGAAACAGCAGAGACTGCCGCTCTTTTTATCATGAAGAATCTTTATGATTCAAAAACACAAATTATTTACCGCCGTTACCGCGATAGCGATGCCCGCTTCGAGGGCGGCCTGCAGGATTATGCTTTTATGATTCAAGGATTGATTGAGCTTTATGAAACAACTTTCGATTTCCAATGGCTCGAATACGCAATATCGTTGACAGAAAAACAGATTGAATTATTTTGGGATGCAGATGCAGGCGGATTTTTCGACACAACCGGAAACGATCCATCAATTCTTTTTAGGACAAAAGAAGATTACGATGGCGCCGAGCCAACGGGTAATTCAGTGGCCGCACTGAATCTCTTAAAACTATCTCAGATAACTAATAAGAATAATTGGCGCCAGATGGCAGAAAAAACTATTCAATCGTTCGGCTCGCGTTTAAATCAGATGCCCGATGGCTTGCCGCAGATGTTGGTTGCGCTGAATTGGGATATCACAACTTCAAAAGAAATAATTATCGTCGGCAATCGAAATGCAGAAGATACAAAAACGATGTTGAGAGAGATTCGTAAACATTTCCTGCCGAATAAAATCATTCTGCTTGTAGATGACAAATCGAAATCGAAGTTAGTCACCTATCTGCCGTTCATAAAAAATATGACGATGATTGACGGCAAGGCAACAGCTTATATTTGTCACAATTACAGTTGCCAACTGCCGACAAATGATGTTGAGAAAGTTGCCGAAATGCTGGGGTAGAGTCCATATTGCAGAGGGATTATTGAGAAGTACTATCAAGATTATTTGATATTTCACTCAGAAAGCTTATATTTTTTCACAACATTATTCATCCTAATTCGTACTTAACAATAAGAATTTTCAAATCATAAGGAGATTTATGAAACCGGTTCTAATTATATCATTACTTACAATATTTATATTCATGCTATCTTGTTCTCCCGCTCCCACGGACGAGCAGAAGCTACATGAGTTTATCACCAATCATCTCAAAACAGTTGAGCCGTTGATGAAAAAGCAAAACTTAGCCGATTGGCAAGCGAATGCAACGGGCGAAAAGAAATTTTATGATGAAGCAGCCGCGGCCGAAATTGAAATCAAAAAAATCCGGTCGAATAAAACCGAGTATGCTTTCCTCAAAGATTTGAAAGAGAAAGGAACAATCAAAGACTCCCTTCTTCATAGGCAGCTTATTATCGTTTATAATAATTATCTTAAAAATCAGATCGACACTACGTTAATGCGGCAGTTGGTTGAGAAGCAGGCAGCAATATCGGAGAAATTTAATAATTTCCGCGGAAAGATAGAGGGAAAAGAATATGCCGATAACGATTTACGGGCAATGCTGAAAAATGAACGTAATTCCGAGAAACGAAAACAAGCTTGGGAAGCGAGCAAACAAGTCGGGCGCGAGGTTGCATCGTTGGTTATCGAGCTTGTGAAGCTTCGCAATCAGGCAGCGAAACAGCTTGGATTTGATAACTATTACGTTATGGCGCTTGCAACTGACGAGCAAAATGCAGATGACGTCTTCAATGTGTTCGACGAGTTAAAACAGTTGACCGACGAGCCGTTCAAACAATTGAAATCGGAGCTTGATGTATCCATTGCTAAGAAATTTGGCACAAAGCCCGAGAAACTTAAGCCATGGCATTATGTAAATCCGTTCTTTCAGGAAATCTCTGAAGCCGGTTCCATTAACCTCGACAAATTTTTCAAAGGTAAAAATATAGTTGAACTTGGAACGGCTTTCTTTAAAGGGATCAAATTACCTGTGGAAGATATACTGAAAAACAGTGACCTCTACCCGCGCAAGGGGAAATACCAGCATGCTTTTTGCACCGACATCGATCGGTTAGGTGATGTACGGACAATGTGCAACATAATAGATAACCATGATTGGATGGGGACGTTGCTTCATGAACTGGGTCATGGAACGTACTCGAAGAACATAAACCGTGAACTCCCATTTTTGCTAAGAATTGAATCGCAAACATTTATAACCGAAGCAATTGCAAACCTGATGGGCAGACAGGCATACAACATCGATTGGCTGCAGAAGATTGTTGGTGTGAACGAGAAAGAAAAAGAACCGCTTCGCAAAGAAGTACAAAAAAATCTGAGGATGACGCAACTGGCATTCACACGCTGGTCGCAGGTGATGGTACGGTTCGAGAGGGCAATGTATCAGAACCCGGATCAGGATTTGAACAAGTTGTGGTGGGATTTGGTTGAAGAGTATCAGTTTGTAAAGCGGCCTGAGAAGAGAAATGAACCGGACTGGGCGGCGAAGATTCATCTTGCGCAATATCCGTGCTACTACCACAACTACACTCTGGGTGAACTTGCCGCATCACAAATACTTAACACAATAGTCAGATCAGTTGCAAAACAAAACGCGTTTACCGAAATTTCTTTCGCGGATAAACCGGAAATCGGTGATTACTTGAAACAAAAAATCTTTATGCCGGGTGCAAGTTATCACTGGAATGATTTATTGAGACGAGCAACAGGCGAGGGCTTGACCGCAAAATATTTTGCTGAAGAATTTGTGAAGAGGTAAAACTTCAGACTATCATTGTAGAGATTATGACAAATACTAAATCATATGCTAAAATCAATCTCGGTCTTCGCATTCTTCGGAAGCGTGAGGATGGCTACCACGATATTGAGACGGTCTTTTATCGTATTAACCCTTACGATGAAATCAGGTTGGAACCATCACCGGATATTATCTTTGAGAGTAATAATACTTCACTCCCCGCAGACGAAAGTAATCTCTGTATTCGTGCAGCAAAACTTCTTCAACAACATTCAAAAAATTCTCTCGGAGTTAAAATTAGTTTAGATAAAAATATCCCACTCGGTGCAGGACTTGGCGGCGGAAGCTCGGATGCAGCAGCAACACTATTGGGATTGGTAAAACTTTGGAACATTATTATAACAGACGATGAACTTCACAAGATTGCACTACAGCTTGGCTCTGACGTTCCTTACTTTTTAAAACCGGGAACTGCCTATGCAACGGGACGCGGCGAGATTCTTGAATATATTAAACTTGTAATTCCTTATTGGATTGTTCTCGTTTATCCAAACATTCATATCTCAACAGCATGGGCATATCAGGCGATTCATGATTCAAGATTTAGGAAGCATGAACCTAACTTTCAAGATCCGATATCTAACGTCACACTTAAGCAACTTTTACTTGATAACATTAGCGATCCTAAAAAATTAAATCCTGTCCTCCGCAACGATTTCGAACCACTCGTTCTTCATCAGCATGAAACAATCGCTTTCTTAAAAATGTCACTTTATGCCACAGGAGCAAAGTTTGCTCAGATGTCGGGGAGTGGTTCTTCTGTGTATGGCTTTTACATAGAGGAGAAAGATGCTATGGATGCCTTAAATAAATTCAATAAATCATATCAGGTCTTTGTCACTCCACCAAATTTCAATCCATCCTGAACTACCAAAGTACTCATCTACTCCATTTTGCTTCTCTCCCACCTTTTCTCTATATTTTTTGATAGCCTCAGGCGGATTAATGTTCATGAAAATCGATTTCAAAACAATTCTATTACTACTTTTCTTTTTTTTATCCACCTTAGGTGGATTATCCTCGATTGCAATAACTCAAGTTATACCCATCGATACTACAGATGCAATTGAATCTGTGAAGCTTGATTCTACAATCATCATTGTTATCAGACCCATTCAACTTGTTGGCTCTATTGATCGGACACTAAAACACGAAGGTATTATAACCGACTCGACAATCAATTTTCAAAATTATAGATACATCGGCGATGTTATACCTATGCAGTCAGGATTTTTTATACGCGATTTCGGAAGTTCGGGTTTCATTCCAGACCTTACGATTAACGGCATTGATGGAAGAAGCATTGCATACATGAGCGATGGCATCCAATTGAATGACCCGCTTTCAGGTTTATTTAATCCATACTTATATCCAACAGAAAATATTGAACACATAGAGGTCATCCAGGGAACACGTTCATTTCTTTATGGACTTAACAGCACTGGTGGTACGATTAATTTTCTGAGTAAAAGTAAAAAAGCGCTCAAACCATTTTCGCGAATTCGATACAGCGAATCGGGATATGGATTTTCAATTGTAGATGGATTAGTAAGTCAGGATATCATCAGAGGTTTGAATGTTACTACCGGCGTACAGCACACAGTGTATGGTGAAAGATATCCGAATGAGAATTATGACTCCTGGAATGCACGTGTAAAAGCTCGATACAACATCAGCAGCGATCTCAATCTCTTTGTATCAGAAATGTTCAATCAAACACTTTTAGGTCTTTACAGCGGTGTTGATATACAAAAAACTCAGGAGCTTCTCTGGTATGAAAGCATGCAAGCTATTGTTAAAAACACCGACTCGTATGAAAAGATAACACGTCATGATGTACAAATCGGAGCCGCTGCCCGTGTGTTACCGGATTCAGAAGCAATCAGCACACTCACACTTTATTTTACATCAAACCTTAGACAATATCGAGATTTAGAGAATAAACCACTATCTAATGGGATACTTCTTGATTGTCGACAAAATTCAAAATGGTTTGGTGTGAAGTTAGATCAAAATTTATTTTTCTATAATTCTCGTTTCGATTTCGGTGGAGAGATACGATCAATAAATACACTTATGCCTCCGGCAACATCGGAATATCGAGCAACACATACGAGCATTTACGGAAAATCCGAAATAAGTACAGCAGGTAACATAAAAATCTCACCGTACGCACGCTTCGACAACATAAAAGAACAAGATCGCTTTTCCTATGGTGGTGATATTTCAATTCAGCCGATTTCTAATTTAAAATTGTTCAGTGGTTATTCCCGCTCATTCCGTTTCCCGACATTCCAAGAAATAATCGGGACAGATACAGTTCTTTCATCAAATATCATCGATCATACACCTGAACGCCACCATCTATTTGAATCTGGGTTAGTGTCAAATCACGATTGGTATTCGATCGAAATGCGAGCATTTCATCGAACAATTTGGAATGCGATTACCGTTATAACACAAAATCTATCTAATAAAATAGAGCCATTTGAGTTTAATCGTCATCAAAAGAAAATAATACAAGGAATAGCTGGTACTGGGTCCATTCGTTTCGGTAGTTTTTATACGAAGGGAACAGCACAATTTCTTGAGATGATCGATCACGACGATAAACAATTAACATTTCCAAAGTGGTCTGCGACAGGTGGCATATATTTTTGGGATAAAATCATCAAGGGTCATTTAGACTTAAAGATCGGTGTAAGTGGTAAAGTGTTCACATCATATTACGGTAGAGAATTCAACCAGCTTGCTCAGGTTTATTTGCCAAACAGTCAAGGATATAATATTCAGCCCACTGGTGTAATAGATTTGGTAATTATCGGACATATTGGAAGTGCATACATTCATTTTATTTTTGAAAATATATTAAACAGAAAGTACGTTATGCAAACATTCTACCCAATGCCAGAGCGGCAAAGCAGGTTCGGTGTGAGCTGGGAATTTTTAAATTAGTGAGTTGGTTAGTGGAGAAGTTGTAAATTGAAGCGATCTCTACTCGATCCAAACTTACTTGTGAATGCGTATTTAAGCGGATATTTCCCCATGGCTGACTCAAGAAATGGTGAAATACATTGGTACTCCCCAGATCCGAGAGCGATAATACCATTAAATGAATTGATAATCACGAGAAGTCTCAGACAAACACTCAATAAGCATATATTTTTATTAAAATTGAATATAGATTTCGAAGAGGTAATTCGTGCATGCGCTTATAGAAAAGATACTTGGATCTCTGAAGAGATTGTTCAAGGTTATCTTAACTTACATAAACTAGGCCTCGCACACAGTGTTGAGACGTGGAAAGATGATCAGCTTGTAGGAGGTTTGTACGGTGTGGCAATAGGCGCTGCCTTTTTTGGAGAATCGATGTTCAGCAAGGTTCGAGACGCATCGAGGGTCGCACTTGTACATTTAGTCGGACGACTCCGTGAAAAGAAATTTGAATTACTGGATACGCAATTCATAACTCCACACCTAAGTCGACTTGGTGCGATTGAAATCAGCCGTGAAGATTACATGATTCGACTGAGAAAAGCAGTGGGAAAACAACGATCTTTTATTGAATCAATAATTTAGAAAGGATGCAATGGCAAAACCCGACGAAATAATTCAGCGAGCGAAGAAAGCGGCGCTGGCATTTACAAAATTAGATCAGAAACAAACTGACGAGATTGTTCGTGCAGTTTATCTCGCAGCAATGGATAACCGTGTTCGTCTGGCAAAGATGGCAGCCGAAGAAACAGGCTTAGGCATTTGGCAGCACAAAGTGATAAAGAATGTAATTGCGAGTCAATTAGTGTACGAACACATCAAGAACCAAAAGACTGTTGGTATCATCTCAGAAGATTCAGAATCGGGAATAATCGAAATGGCACGACCTCTCGGTCCGATACTTGCTTTAATACCTGTGATTAATCCAACATCGACTACAATATTCAAAATTCTCATAACGATGAAAACACGAAATCCTTTGATTATCAGTTCGAACGCAGTAGCAAAAAACTGTGTAGGCGAAACATCACGGATTTGCTGGGAAGCTGCAATCAGAGCAGGCGCTCCAGAGCATTGCATCCAATGGTTATCAAAACCAAATTTAATGATGACAAAAGAACTGATGAGTCATCACAGTTTGGCGCTTATTTTAGCTACCGGAACGGGTGATTTAGTTAAGGCAAGTTACAGCTCAGGTACGCCGACAATTGGTGTGGGCGCCGGTAATGTTCCCGTTTACATCGGTGCATCCGCAGACATCCCATTCGCAGTCCGTAATATTCTAACATCAAAAACATTCGACAACGGCTCAATATGTGCAAGTGAACAGGCAGTGATTGTGAAAAAAGGAATTGCTGAAAAGGTGATAGAAGAATTCAAGAAACAAAAAGCATATTTTCTATCACCCGAAGAAATCACGAAAGTCGGACGAATCGCCTACGACCGAGAGCGGGGAATTATGACAACAGGAGTGGTAGGACAATCTGTTCAAAAGATTTCAGCAATGGCTGATATTCATACACCAGAAGATACAACAGTGCTTATTGCTATACTCGATAAGGTGTCTCGCGATTGTCCGCTCTCGGCTGAGATTCTTGCTCCAATTCTTGCTTTCTATTTAGAAGAAGATTTTGAAAAATCAATCGAACGATGTGCAGAGATTACCCGCTTTGGTGGAATTGGCCACACTGCAGTCATCTATTCAAACAACCCTGAACGAATCAAATATTTTTCTAATTCCTTAGATGTTGCCAGAATCCTCGTAAATACTCCATCAACACAGGGAGCGCTGGGCGGAATGTTCAATACACTTCCTCCGTCTTTTACTCTGAGCTGTGGGTCTGGTGGAAAAAACAGTACGACCGATAATATTTCCACACGTCATTTATTGAACATTCATCGCATTTGCCGCAGACGTACAAATGAGCGATGGATTAATATCGATCAAAATACATACTTAGACGAAACCATTACTGCTCAGTCGCTTGAGCGGGAGTATCATAAAAATACATAAGAACATTATCAATATTTAATACTGAACCTCTATGACTACTACAACAATTTATGAAACAAATTTTCCAACATTAAAATTTGTAAAACGCGGCAAAGTTAGGGATATCTACGATTTAGGAGTATATCTCCTTATTGTAGCAACTGACCGGCTTTCGGCTTTCGACGTGGTAATGCCTCAGCCGATTCCTGACAAGGGAAAAGTTTTAATGCAAATCTCGACCTATTGGTTCGATGTTTTTAAAGATTTCATTCCTAATCACTTAGTTACAACTGATGTAGAAAAGTTTCCAAGAGAATGCCAACCCTACGCCGAACAGCTAAAAGGAAGAAGTGTGGTTGTTAAGAAAGCTAAACCGCTTGCAGTCGAGTGCATCGTTCGTGGATATATTTCAGGCTCGGGCTGGAATGACTATAAAAAGACCAAATCAGTCTGCGGAATTCCTCTGCCCGAAAACTTAGTCGAATCTTCAAAATTTCCTGAGCCAATCTTCACACCATCAACGAAGGCAGAAGTGGGGCATGATGAAAATATTTCTTTCAAGGAAGCAGAAGAAATAATCGGAAAAGAAATTGCAAAGAAAGTAAGTAATTATTCTCTGGAGATTTATAAACGTGCAGCAATAATTGCTGAAACCAAAGGTATTATCATCGCTGATACAAAGTTCGAGTTTGGATTTTTCCAAGACAACCTTATTCTAATCGATGAACTACTCACACCAGATTCATCCCGATTTTGGCCCCAGGCGAAATACAAGCCAGGAACTGCGCAAGATAGTTTCGATAAACAGTACGTTCGCGATTATCTCCTTTCCATCAACTTCAACAAGCAGCCACCCGGACCGATGATGCCTGAAGAAGTCATTAAGAAAACTTCAGCGCTGTACCGTGAAGCTTTGAAAATACTAACCGGTAAAGAAGTTGAATAGAATTACTATTCGTGTAAAACCAAACGCCCGCAAGAATAAAGTAGAGGAAATTGATGCTCAAAGTTTCATCGTCAGTGTAACTGCATCGCCTATAGACGGTAAAGCAAACGAAAAAATTATCGAGGTGTTAGCAGAGTACTTTTGTAAACCAAAGAATGGCGACACCTCAAATTTTAGAAATAATTATTTTTCATTAAGTTATTATTGCAATTTTGGAGGTTAAGTCAACCACCACGGAAACGCTGCATACATTACCTTCCCACAATCAATTTTAATTTCTCTTTTAAAATATCTAAGAGAAGGTCTATTATTTTTAAATGTGTTCGAAACGAAAGAACTGCCAAGCGAAGTGTAAACTTCCCATCGAGCATTGTCGAAGAAATAAAAACTCGACCATCCTTTTGAACTTCTTTTATTAAACGTTTATTGAATTCGTTAGCATCTCCCTTCTTTGGAATATAGCGGTAAGTTACTACTGATAAATCAGGATATGGACCTACTTCAAAGTCATTAATTTTTTGAATCTGTTCGTAAAAATATCTTGCTAATAAAAGTTTCTCCTCAATCGCTGCACGAAACGGTGCAACGCCAACAAGTTTTAATGGTAACCAAAGCCGTAATCCACGAAAATGTTTTGTAAGCTCTGGCGATAAATCGGCAGGTGAAAGCTCACCGCCGGCTTTCACTGCATCTTGCATGTAATTTGCTTGATACCAAAACGAATCGAACAACTTCTGCTTGTCTTTCACAAGTACAGCACCAGTGCCGTAAGGTAAGAACAATCCTTTGTGTGGATCCATCACAAGTGAATCTGATTTCTCCATTCCTTGCAGTATCTTTTTTCCGTCATCGCACAAAACAAAGAAGGCACCATAAGCACCATCAACATGAAACCAGAGGTTATGATGTTTTGCAATATTACTAATCATCTCAAGAGGATCAACCGCACCGGTATCGGTTGTACCAGCAGATGCGATGATGAGAAACGGGTTCAAACCATATTGCTTATCTTTGACGATTGTTTTTTCTAAAGCAGTAGCTTCCATCCTATATTGTTTATCCATTGGTACATATCGAATTATGCTCTCTTTCAATCCAGCAATACGTATTGCTTTATCAACAGAATGATGAACTTGCGAGGTAAGGTAAATGACTGACTTCTCAAAATCTTTAGCTTTCAGATTATGTGCATCCCGTGCAACAACGATACCGATTAGATTCGCGATGCTTCCTCCCGAAGTAAGATTGCCGCCAGAACCTTTTGGATAACCGACAATCTCTGCCATCCAATCGAGAAGCATGTGTTCCATCCGTACTGCACCCGGACCCGCAAAATATAAACCCGCAAATCTGTTTGTTATATCTGCAAGGTAGTCACCAAGCGCTGAATAAAATATTCCTCCACCCGGGATATAACCAAGATGACCACCAGACGCCGGATTCAAACCCGGTTTATCAATATTGTTTTCGATTATCTTTATGATTGAATTAATATCGATTCCTGTTTCAGATATTGGAGAATCAAGAATTCCTTTGCTCAGATCTTCTTGAACAAAGGTAGGTATCTCATAAATCTGATTAAGGAAATTCTCAGAATATTGAATCACTTTTCCAAGTAAAGCGGAACGCTGCTCATGGGTAGGTTCTAATTGCAAAGCGATTGCTTCAAGTTGCTTAGTTTTTTCTATCATAACATTTTATTTTGAAGTTAAACCGATTCTTTGGTATATTAATATAAACATTTCAAAGTTTATTGTTATGACTCAAGCATTAAAATATTATACAAAAGTTAAAAAAGGAGGTAAAGTTCAAATTCCAAAAGTTCCGTTAAAAACCGGAACTCTGGTCGAGGTAATTTTGCTTGAGACGAACGAAAATTTCCAAGATTTGATGAAAGCTTCTGAATCGAGCCTTGAATTTTGGAATAATAAAATTGATGACACAGTTTGGAATGATACCTAAACAAAGGGACATCTTACTAATTCCAATTCCCTTTACCGACTTGCAGGCGGTTAAACGGAGACCTGTTGTAGTACTATCAAACGATTTATATAATAGAGCCTGTGAAGATGTTATAATTGCTGCGATTACTTCCAATATTAGAAACACTCAATATGGAATCACATTTAACAAGGAAGATCTTCTTGAGGGAAACATACAAAGAACAAGCCAAATTAGAATCGATAAGATTTACACCTTGAATAAAAAAATAATCCTTAGGCGATTTGGCGTTTTAAAGCAAGACAAGTATAAAGATGTGGTCAATTCGATTCTTCAACTAATCGAATAATAAAATTAATGCTCAACAATCTCATTCGATAATTCATTTGTGTCATCCGCTATTCGCGGGAAATGTTTAGACAACTCATTTCCAACAGCTCGAATTGTCTCCGCCATCCCGTCTAAATAATTTCCTTTCTTGAAATGAGCCGCCATCGATTCAGCCAGCTTATTCCAAGTTCCTTCTTCAACCTTTCGGTTAATACCTTCATCTGCAATGATTTGGAATTTATGCTCAGAAAGTACAAGCATAATAAGCACACCTGTTTTGTCTCGTGTGTTCTGCATTCCAAGCCGATAGAACTCGTTAAGTGTTAGATCAAGTAGGGATAATTTTCTTTCCTTCCATTGTCTCCGCTGACGGATTACAACCCTAATCTCACCAGACGTAGTTTTCTCTGCTTCTGCTATAACTGCCGAGAGAGATTGCAACTCCGATTTAGAAAAATATTTTTTTGGTAATAATTTCACAAGTTAGTTCTTTGTTATTTGTTCTGAGATCCGATCCATTTATTATTCATATTTTGTTCTTTATTAATCATATCTATTTCACACTCTTCGCTCCATGCTCACTGCTCTACGCTCTCGGCTCTCTGCTCAAAGCTCTACGCTCACCGCCCATCTACCAGCGTCCACTCGCACCGCCGCCGCCGAAACTTCCGCCGCCGCCACTGAATCCACCAAATCCACCTCCACCGCCGAAGCTTCCACTACTGAATCCTCCACCACTGCCTCCACCAAATCCACCCCACCACCATGGAAAACTTGAATGAATACCATTTGATCCAATCGAACGACGCCGAGCACCCCTGAGGATGGTTCTTAAAACTCCGAAAATAATTATCATTAAGATAATAGCAAACGGAGAAAATTTTCTAACATTATCTTTTTTCGATTCCCCCTTGAATTCACCCTTGGTAGCTGCCATAATAGCTTCAATGCCATCACTTATGCCAGCAAAAAAATCTCCTTCACGAAATCGAGGAACAATTACTTGACGAATAATTTGAGACGAGAGCGCATCTGTCAAAACTCCTTCAAGTCCATAACCAACTTCAATTCTGATTTTCCGATCCTCCTTTGCAATAAAAAGAAAAACACCGTTATCTCTTCCCTTCTTACCAACTTTATTCTTCTCGGCGATGCGGTATGAGTATTCCTCGAGACTTTGTCCTTCAAGTGATGATACCATCAGTACGACTATTTGGTTTGATGTTTTATTCTCAAAGTCGTAAAGAGTTTTTTCTAATGTTCTAATCTCATTGCGAGAAAGGGTTCTTGTTTCATCATTTACTCGCTGGCGAATCGTTGGGATTTCTTGCTGAGAGAAGGAAAATTCAGCTAATGATAAAATCAAGAAAATTAATATTGTTTTTCTTATGGGATTAAAGTCCATTTATGGTTTTGCTTCTTTCCCACGACTTGAAAGTCGTGGCTATTTTTCTTTATATGAATGAACTGGTTCAGTTAATAGAAAATTAGAACTTAACCTTCGGAGCTTTCTCTGCACCAGGCTCTGATTGGAAATATTGTTTCTGTGCGAATCCAAACATACCTGCAATAATAGAAGTCGGGAACGTGCGTACTTTAACATTAAACTCTTGCACGACCTGATTAAATTTCATACGCTCCACCGCAATCCGATTTTCTGTTCCTTCAAGCTGAGACTGTAGCTGAAGAAAATTCTCGTTCGCCTTTAGTTGTGGATAATTTTCTGCAACCGCAAGTAAGCGAGATAGCCAACCGCTAAGCATTGTTTGTGCTTGCTGGAATTTCTGAAATAACTGTGGATCGTTAAGAATTTCCGGAGTAATTTGCAGTTTGCCCACGCTTGCTCGTGCCTCTGCTACTTTCTCGAACACTTCTTTCTCGTGCGCCGCATATCCTTTCACAACTTCGACAAGATTCGGAACAAGATCAAGCCGTCGTTGATATTGATTGTGAACCTGTGCCCATGCTTGATTGACACCTTCATCCGACTTTACGAGAGAATTGTAAATGCCAGTCACCCATCCCACAAGTAAAATTGCTATGAGAACGATGCCTCCTAAAACGGAAAGCAGAATAATTGTATTTTTCTTCATATGATCCTTCTAATTTTGATTTGTTTACTAAGATTGTCAAAGCATGTTACTTAAACTACTCAAAAATGATGTGCTTTGCAATTTTTCCCATTTCGACAAATCGAAAAATATTAAATAAATTATCCGGAAAATATTGTTGGTGCAGTAGAATCTATTTCATATCTACCATTCCGCAGCATTACCCAAAATCCAAGAATGAGGATTGCTACTTGACCAGACATCCACAAGGCAATCGTCGTCTTTTCATCTGGCAGCGGAGGTTGAACGCTCATACATAGCCAGGCAAAAATAAATATCAAAACTCTCCACCATTTACCTCGAGTATCAACGGCTAATAATGTCAACAGCCACAAAGCTGCTGTTCCAATATAAACGTTTGGAGCATTGGGGCTTCGGAGTGAACAGAGAGCTAAAAGTGCCAACCATACACAAACATCAGAGGTAAAGTTTTTCGGACGGCGTGCGGCTATTACCGTTACGATGATAAGTAGTACTGTATAAAACCAGATAAGCCACGATGCAACTTCTCCCGACATTCCCGGTACGCCGAGCCGTTCTAACTTAAATGGAATAGCGTAAACACTTGCGTTTGCAGCAAGAACAAGATTATTTTTTAAAAAGAAACTAAAAGCTTCCCCAGAAATAATCCTTGGCAAATGATAATCAAAAAATGCACGAAATGGATCGATGCCGACTACAAAAAATGCAACAAATGTATATACGGCACCGAAGATTAAAGTCCACAATATTGCATGATACTGTCGCCTGAAAGCTAAGTAGAGCAGTAAGATTCCGGGGAATAACTTGGTAACTATTGCCCCGGCAAGTAATGCACCGCCCAAGCGATTATGTCCACGCTCGAATGTTATCATACCACTAAATGCTAACATTAATGCTGCCAAATGAAATTGCCCGAACTGTAAGTTGAACATAAAAGGAAACGATGAAAGAAGTGCCGCTATGAGTATTCCAGCTGTAATTCCTCTCTGACCGCCAACTTGTCGAGCGATTAGGAGTGCAAGTATGATAAAAAATATAATTTGAATCATAAACCAACCTGTGCGTATTACGCGAAAGTCATTAGTCAAAGCAATTGCCAATCTCGGTAATAGTAAAAATGTCGGTGGATATTCAAAAGCATCTCGAATATGCGGCTCGAAGTTTTCTATTTTTGTTGAAACGATTGCAGCAGTTTCAGTTTGCCCTTGGTGATAAGCTGGATAGTGTTCCTCAGAGTATATATTCGTATGACCATTTCGGTTAAGCTCAGCGGCATATATGTATGCAGGGAGACATTGATGATGTACACCAAATTCCACAGGCGGGTATGCTGAACACCATCGAAGTTCCATATCAGCCATGAAGCAAGTTATGCGAGCTACTTGTATCACACCAACTATCATCAGCAGTGTTACAAGTGAAGATAAAATTGGTCTTCGTCGGAATCCTCCATCGAGATTAGATGGAAGTCGGTGGGAGATTGTGACTAAAGGTCCACGTCCACGAAGTGCAGACGGTATTAATGAAAGAATAAAAATAATTGTTACTGCAACTACAGGCAGCGGTGAAATTCGAAATAGGATGGATGCTAAACTTACTGTAATAATTATTAGAAGCCCTGACAATAATGCAGCAGCAAGAAGAATGCGTTCCAAGCCCAATCTGTTAGGTGTCTCTTTAACTATCATATTCTCTTCTCGCTCCTTTCTACCTCATTCTAATATTATCTCACTCTTCTTGTCATATTGTGCTATTTAACGTTTATATTATGAAAATGGTCTTGATTTAAACAAACAATTTTCTATGCTTGTAATTGTCATTATTTTTTCTCTTGACTTTCAATTTTTGTAAAGTTTTACATGCCGTTTGCTCGACTCAGGCCTCCTCGACTTCTTTGCCATTATCGTACTCGGTTACATCAAAGTCGTCTTCATCGTAGTTAAATTCGACTTTACTCTGCTTGATGATCTCGCTGAGGATGTCATTAAGATAGCCCTCGTTGATTGCTGAACGGAACTTTATTAGAAGCTCTGTGATATTTATGATTTCCTCAATGCAAGACATATATCGAGTAACGATGGCTTTGATGGAGTATTGTCTTTCAGCTTGCTCGTGAATTTTCTGGCGGATGGTGTCGGTTGAGTCCATCGACTTGACAACAAAGGTGATTGGATACTTTTCGATCTTGTCGATGTCTAGGAAATACTTTTTTACATCTACGGTCTCAGTAACTTGGAAGAATCTACCAAGTGGTATCATCACAAAATCAATACCGCCATCGTTAGCATTGGTGCGACCAGTCTTGTACAGCTTCAGGTTTTCTTCTTGAAGTTCCTCAGGATCAAAACCCCAGAATAGTTTTTGATTGTGATAGTGGAATTTGAGGATTGAGTAACTTACGATTTCAAAAATCCTTGCATCAACGGTTGGCTCAAGCAATTCCGAAATAAAATTGACCAGTTCTTTCTTCTGGAGTTTTTCTGCTTCTTCACAGAACTTGATAAATCGGTCAAATGCACTACGCTTTGCTTCGACGTAAGCGTCTATAATTAATATGATCGAGTGAGAAATATCGTATTTCTTGGAGTCGATAGAGATTCTGAGCAAATTCTGGTTGAACCAGTATCGATTCGTCTCGGGGTCACGAAGTATTGGGATGAACTCACAACTTGGAAAGAACTTCTTGAATTCCTCATTCATTCGATGATTGAGTGCGTGATTCTGTAGTTTCTGACCGAAAGGGAGTTGCCTCTGGCGTGTGAATAGATCAGAAAAAACGGCGCCCTCATAGTTTTTGTAGTTACCAGATTTGTGAAACCCTTTGGCAATATAGTCCTCAACTAAAACATAGATTGCATAAAGATTAGCAAAGCTACCTCTTGATTTGGATCCTTTGTTAGCAGACTTGGTCTTGAGGTTGATATATTGAAGAAGCTCGCTCTCGGAATAGATTGACTCCGATGACTTTGGGAAGTTTTTTACTATGATGCCTTTGATTGTTTTCGTGAACTCGTGTTCCATTTGGCTTTCTTTTCAAATAGGGAAAGGGTTGTTTGGTTCTCATTCTCTTGCGGTTCGTATGTTTTGCGTTCTCTTCGTAATCGTTCGCCGTTAAGTTCAGTTGCAATGTGGAGACGGCGTAGACCAATCTTGATATATTCCTCGCTAATCTCGATTCCGATTGACCTTCTCTTGAGCTTTCTTGCAACATAGGATGTTGTGAAAGTACCTGAGAACGGATCAAGCACAAGGTCACCCTCATTGCTGCTTGCCTTGACAATTCTTTCTAAGAGTGCTATCGGTTTCTGAGTTGGATGGTTTTCATATTCGTCCATACGATAACGCACTCGTGGAATATGCCAAACGTTTCCGGGTACCTTTTTCGAATTGTAAACTGCGGGAACAGATTTCCGATAGTCGATGAGCTTTCTGACCGCTCCGGTTTTGGCTTGAACGAGAATGTCTTCAGCATTGAACTTATAGTTGCTGGGATTCTTTACACAGTGGAGTATAGGTTCGTACAGTGACCCAAAATATTTGCGGGCTTGCACGCTTGAACTGTCGTAGTACCAAACAATACGGGAGAGGATTGTCAACTTGTCTCTAAGGAAAATGTCGAAGTGCGGCATATTCTGGGTGGATGTCATGACATACATACTTCCGTTATGTTTCAGTTTCTTAATGCACAGACTAAGCCATGTGTAGCACCAGTCTATATATAAATCGTCTGAATCCCATTTATCTGAAAGATCAACGAACTTCTTGCCGATATTGTACGGAGGATCAGCGAAGACCAGATCAACCGACCCATCCTCAATTGATCCCAGAGCCTTGATTGCATCGCCAAGTATTATTTTGTGACCGTTCTTTTCGTAAACTTTCATATTGTATAGCTATGTCGATTGACTGAATAAACCGTTTGAGTTTAGTACTAATTTACTATTCTTCAAGTCGAGGAGCAAATTCTGACTAACGTTTATATTGTGAAAAGGCAACATAAGTTGTTAGGCTTAAGTTGATAATACAAGATGTATAACAAAAGAAAGAGGTTGCCATGTTTAAATATGATTTTGAAATTGGACTTGATTTACGCAAACAATTTTCTATGTTAGCACTTCACTCAGTTATCAGGAACATACCGAGTTACATTTGAATCGGCACGTAACTGTTACTGGCTCGCTGACTATCTACAAGAACTATAAATACTATGCTCGCATGTTAGCTCATCATAAACCAATCCGATACCTGAGAGAGCTAATCTTCCACGGCTCTAAGTTACTACAAATAAGAACAAAACTCAAGGCATAAAATGGCTCGATATCTGCTTCGTCGAACTCGCGAGCCATTTCCCTCTCTTTTGCCCTAGGCAGCACTTCGTGACAATATAAATTCTGGAAAAGACTGGAAATGCCTTTTTGTAATAATTTTATTATATTATTCTTAAGAATTTGACAACTTTTGCAAATTTTACCATACTAAGGCAGAATATATAACATGAATACTATAAAAAATGAAAGAAAAATTAAAAGGGAAGATATAGCTAAGCTTCTATCAAGATATCAATTTGATGACGAGATAATTCAGACTGTAAATGACGAAAATTTACTTCCAACAACTCTTCTCCAAAGATTGTATGACAATTTTCCGCAACATGCAAAATTTTTAAGAACAGATAAACAACTGTTCACAGAAAAAAATAATTATGCAGGCTTAAAAGGATTTAGAGAAATAATTGCAATTCTTAATAAAAATGGAATCGATATCGGACATATTAAGGATAGAGAATTTTTTATTGAAGTCTATCGGTTTTTAGCAACGAAACATGTTTTAAACGCAATCGATTGGACTAACTACGAAAAGGATTCCCTCTATCAATTAGTTTTTCCTCAGCCGGGAATGATTAATGCTGATGATGTGGAAAAATATGCAGATGCTAAAACCGATGAAGAAAGAAAATTAGTCGTTGAACAGTATATGCACAAAACCAATCCTCACGATGGAAAACAAAAATTAAATAAACCTTGGTTTGTTGATGACGATGGACATTTAGAAGTTTTACAAGGCTCCCAACACAAATACCCACCGATTGCCCTAATATTCGATAAGCAAACACAAAATTGTTTTTCTTTCTGCACTTATTGCTTCCGCCATGCTCAAGTTAGAGGTGATGAGGATATGTTTATCCAGCATGATGTCAAACAAGTTCACGATTATTTAAAAAATCAAAAGGAAGTGTCAGATATTCTAATTACGGGTGGAGATGCAGGCTATATCAGCTATGATCGGCTTGTTGAATATGTAGCGCCAATTCTGAATGATCCCGAGCTCAAGCATATTAAGATAATTCGTATGGGCTCGCGCGCTTTAACATTCCAGCCAGAAATAATTCTCACAAATAAATACAAAAAGATTTTGGAATTCATGAGACAAATAATTGATAATGGAATTCAATTCGTCTGGGTCGGTCATTTTTCTACTCCGAAAGAAATATTAAACTCAGTAACAGTCGCAGCGATAAGACGACTTAAATCTTATGGTGTTACAGTTAAAAGTCAAAGCCCGATAATGAATCATATAAGTATGTTCGAAGATGAAAACGGTAAGATAGACATTGACCGCTCTGCACAGAACTGGATAGACCTTGGTAATATCTTAGGTATGCTCGGTATCGGTTTCCATTCAATGTACTGCGCCAGACCAACAGGTGAACATCACTACTTTACCGCACCGTTAATTGATATTCATCGAATCTTCACAAAAGTTTATAAATCATTATCTTCTTTCAATCGTCCATCACGATATATCACAATGACTTCATCGGCAGGAAAGATTTCGTTGTTAGGAACGGCTGAGGTAAATGGTGAAACTATATTCGCCCTTAAGTTTAATGAAGGACGAAATATGGACTGGCTGGATCGGGTTTACTTAGCCAAATATGATGAAAAAGAAAATACAATTGAAAAGCTCAAGCCTTACGATACACCAAAGCATTTTTATGAGGATGAATGTACGGAGATTGAAGATAAATTATCCGAAGCATTAGAATCAGAAATGGTAAAAGCAAACCAGTATGATCAATAAAATTTTTGTTTCACCTGCTGAAGCAGTTGCCGATATTTTTGATGGAGCCATAATTATGATTGGTGGATTTGGTGAAGCAGGAAGTCCAATTGAATTAATTCACGCATTAATTGACCAAGGCGCAAAAAATCTTACTGTAGTGAGTAATAACGCGGGGAGCGGACGAGTAGGACTTGCGGCATTAATAGCAAACCGACAAGTACAAAAAATGATTTGCACCTTTCCAAAAACAGCTAATTCAGTCATATTCCCTGAATTATACGCAAAAGGGGAGATCGAACTTGAGCTTGTACCGCAAGGAACTCTTGCTGAACGAATCCGTTGCGGCGGAGCTGGGATTCCAGCTTTCTATACTCCAACTTCTGTTAACACTCCTCTTGCTGATGGAAAGGAGACAAAAATTTTTAACGGTCAGACTTGTGTACTTGAACACGCAATCAAAGCCGACTTTGCATTAATTAAATGCGAAAAAGCAGATAGATACGGCAACTTGGTTTATAATAAAACTGCAAGAAACTTTAATCCAATTATGTGTACAGCGGCTAAAACTACAATTGTTCAAGCAAAACAAATAGTTGAAGTTGGTGATATCGATCCCGAAGTTGTAATTACACCTGGAATTTTTGCGCAGAGAGTTGTAGAAGTTAGCAATCCATTAGAAGAATCTGTTTTAGTTGCTGAAGGGAGAGTTTACCCATGGAAATAAAAAAAGGTTGGGAGATTAACGAGGTAGCACAAAAGGTAGCTAATGATATTCCGAATGGATCGTATGTAAATTTAGGAATTGGAATTCCGGAGTTGGTTGCGGGACTCGTACCCGAAGGACGAGAAGTAATTTATCATACCGAAAATGGATTGTTAGGTATGGGACCAGTACCCGAAAAGGGAAAGGAAGATCCCGAGTTGATTAACGCAGGAAAAAAATGCGTTACTGCTATTCCCGGTGCTTGCTATTTTCATCACGCCGACAGTTTTATGATGATACGAGGCGGACACATCGACTACTGTGTATTAGGAGCATATCAGGTATCAGAAGAAGGTGACTTAGCGAATTGGTCAACGGGTGAACCGGGTGCTGTACCAGCAGTCGGTGGTGCAATGGATTTGGTTATGGGGGCGAAAAATATTTTTGTTATCACTCAGCATTGTACAAAAACCGGTGAACCAAAAATTGTCCAGCAATGTACTTATCCACTTACTGGAAAAAGTGTTGTGACTAGAATTTATACAAACTATGCAATTATAGATGTTCGGGACAAAAAACTTTTCGTGCGTGAATTAGCCCCAGGTGTCGATTTCGATTATCTGCGAAGTGTCACAGAACCAAAGTTATATCAATGATATATGACAGACAAAAGCGAAATAATTTATCAAAGAGCATGCGAACTTCTCCCCGGCGGAATTAGTCGAAACACAGTCTTTCGTTTACCACATCCACATTATGTCGAAAAAGCATACGGTTGTTATATTACAGATGTCGAAGGTGTTACACGAATGGATTTTGCGAACAACATGGCATCATTAATTCACGGACACGCGCATCCGATAATTGTAAATGCCGTAATTGAGCAACTGCAACGAGGGAGCGCTTACACAATGGCATCCGAAATTGAAGTATCTCATGCAGAATTGTTATGTAATCGTGCGCCGAGCTTTGAAAAAATCCGATTTGTAAACTCAGGTACCGAAGCAGTGATGACATTGATTAAAGCCGCCCGAGCATTCACTGGTCGCCCCAAAATTGCAAAAGCTGAAGGTGCTTATCACGGCACTTACGACTTTGCTGAAGTAAGTCAAACAGCAAATCCATCTACTTGGGGAGATATTGATAATCCGAACAGTGTCCCAGTTTCGTACGGTACACCACAGAGTGTTTTAAATGATGTCGTAATTTTTCCATTCAACGATACCGAGAGGACAATATCGATTCTAAACAAGCACGCAAAGAAAATCGCATGTATCTTGATTGACCCTGTTCCACACCGTGTAGGAATGGTGACTGCTACAAACGATTACATAAAAGCTCTTTACAAGTGGACGAAAGAGAATGGAGCACTTTTAGCCTTTGATGAAGTGATTACGTTCAGAGTTAATTATGGAGGAACTCAGGAATTTTATTCTGTCAAACCGGATTTAACAGCATTGGGTAAAATTATCGGTGGCGGATTCCCTGTTGGCGCTTTAGCTGGTCGTTCTGATGTAATGGAAGTTCTTGATCCGCGACAAAGTAAATTATTATTTCCACATTCAGGGACATTCTCCGCCAATCCGATTACAATGACAGCCGGTTACACAGCGATGAAGCTTTTTGATAAAGAGGCTGTTTTAAAACTTAACGCACTTACACAAATAGCAATTCAACAAATTGAAGAAGCTGTTAAAGTTGCTGACGTTCCTGTTTCGATAACTGGGGCTGGTTCGATGTTTAGAATTCATCTCTCAGTAAATCCTCCTAAGACTTATCGCGAAGCTTACCAATCTAAAGAAACACTGAATGTCGTTAATGAAATTCTCGATTATTTGTACTACAAAGAAAATATTTTGCTCGTTAATACATTATCGTGCATGTTCTCAACCGCTCTTACACAATTAGAAGTAGATAAACTGTCAGAAGCGATATTGAGAGCTTTAAAAATATTGAAACCGAAAATTGAAAAACTTGGAAAGTAATTTATGCGAGAAGCTTTTATTTGCGATGCTATTAGAACTCCGATAGGTCGGTACGGCGGCGCACTTTCGAGCGTACGTCCTGATGACCTTGCCGCATTAGTCATTAAAACTTTAGTAAATAGAAATCCAAAAGTTGATTTTACAGAATTAAACGATGTGATAATAGGTTGTGCGAATCAAGCTGGGGAAGATAATAGAAATGTTGCGAGAATGGCATTGCTTCTTAGCGGTCTGTCGGAAACAATTCCGGGTGTTACTATAAACAGGTTGTGTGGTTCGGGAATGGAAGCGATTGGAATTGCATCACGAACGATTAAGGCGGAAGAAGCTGACTTAATTATTGCAGGTGGCGTCGAAAGTATGACACGCGCTCCGTGGGTGATTGAAAAATCTTCAGAAGCTTTTTCCAGAAATGTTAAGATGTACGACACAACACTTGGTTGGCGATTTGTAAATCCATCGATGGAGAAAAAATTCTGTGTTGATTCGATGATTGAAACTGCACAAAACCTCGCTACTGAGTTTAAAATCAGTCGCGAAGACCAAGATAAATTTGCACTTTGGAGCCAGGGAAAAGCAATCAGTGCACAAAACAATGGAGCTCTTGCAGAAGAGATTGTGCCTGTTGTTATTCCTTTATATAAAAGTGAGCAAAAAATTGTTGATAAAGACGAGCATCCGCGACAGACCACGATAGAAAAACTTGCTTCATTGAAACCGCTTACGGGAGTGAATGGTTCAATTACAGCAGGAAATTCCTCAGGCATCAACGACGGTGCGGCGGCACTTATGATTGCATCTGAAAAAGCTATCAATAAATATAACCTCACACCGAAAGCAAAAATTTTAGGGAGTGCAGTTGCTGGAGTTCCACCAAGAATTATGGGAATTGGTCCTGTACCAGCCACCAAAAAATTACTCAATCGCTTAAACATCAAACTTGACAATATTGACATTATAGAATTAAACGAAGCATTTGCTGCACAAGCACTGACATGCACACGCGAACTCGGATTATCTGATAACGACACGAGAATAAATCCATTAGGTGGAGCGATTGCGCTTGGTCATCCACTCGGAATGAGTGGTGCACGGTTAGTTACAACAGCGGTTTATCAGTTGCAGCGTACCAAATCTAAACAAGCACTTTGCACAATGTGTATTGGTGTTGGGCAGGGTATTGCTGTTGTGATTGAGAAAGTATAAGAACAGTAAACTACAGCAACAACTTTAACCCTGCAAACAGCAGC
>CAYYIJ010000017.1:0-32191 GCA_964471945.1 uncultured Chlorobiaceae bacterium | reverse complement strand
GAAATGGATTATTGCTGATCTTATTAAGCTGACAAACGGACCTGCAAAACTGTGTGAAGCATTCGGGATAAAACGAGAGCAGAATGGAACGGATTTGCTCAGTGACTCAATCTATATTAATTATGGAGAAGCGGTTCCGAAATCAAATATTGTTTCATCAACAAGAATCGGCATAAATAACGGAACGGAAAAGCGGTGGAGGTTTTATATCAAAGATAGCCCATTCGTCTCAAAAACATTACCGTGCAAAACTTCCGATTTTTGACTGTGTACAGACCGTTTAAAAAATCAGAAGTCTGAGCTAGTTTGAAAATATATAAGCCCCGGTTGAGTTCTTGCCGAGGTTTTCTAAGAATAAACAACGATGGATTTATACCCAGCATCTTGAAACTCATTGACTAATGTTATTACTTCACGACCTAATGCTTCAATGAGTGTATTCCTTCTACTAACGGGATCCTTCGGTGAACCAGTATTTGATAAAGTCAAAACCCGCCTTAGTCGGGATATCTGCCTACCAACATCGGTTGTTGGGGGTTGCTGACATTGTAAAACGCAATGTTCGATCTACTTACAACTATAAGCAGCATATCTGAAAGTATTGTATCATACCCGTGTTCACCTGGTATGTGTGAAAACTCAACTATACTTTTCGGGTCACGAGTATTTAAGATGTAAACTCCGACACTGTCATCACACACATAAGCTATACGATTACTGACATCAAGACCCATTGGTTGAGGCAGCGGATACGAAGAAATCAGTTGGGGCTGAAAGATATTCTTCAAATCGATTATGTGCAAAGCACTGACCACCGTTCCACATTGTGTACCGCCGCGTAGGGTTACATAAGCGATCGAATCTTCGACCACGACAGGATCGCAAGCACGAAGGTGAACATAACGCGAAATAAATTCGGGCCTCCGCGGATTGGACAATGAATAAATATACATCCCGGTTTCGCTGCCAATGAATAAATAATTTTGATATGGGAAAATTGTCTCAATGCCCCATCCGATGTTGTCTTTTCCAATAAAACGGGGTGCGAATGGATCGGTTACATCGAAAACATGAATTTGGTTGTAATCGACACAATAGAGGTATTGATTGACAATAGCGAACCGAGCCATTGAACCGCCGCGACCGCTTCCTCCAGTGGGTGTACCTCTTAGCCCATCATTGACGATGATATAATCTCGACTATCATGGGGTACCGGTTCATACATGGTTGGCTCGCGAATACAACCGCGACACCCATCAAATCCACCATAACGACGATTTGTTGAAGGGTCTATGCTTGGCATTCGTGGCATAGGATCTCCCCATCCAATATCGTATGCTTTCTGAAACACATTGTATATCGTATCAATACCGGAAGGATTACTTGGGTCGGAAAAATCATAAACAATTAAATGAGCATACGAGTCAAGATAGAGCGCTGTCCTTAAGCCCCTCCCGGTTGAGGCAAGTGCCATATCATGATTCCCTTCAACCTTGATAAATGCTAAATTCTTTGGCGTTGAAGGATTTGTGATATCGAGTAGGCGTACACCTTTGGTAAGCTCGGCAACCATCAACAGATTGTCACGTAAATATATTTTACCAAAACTTATGGCGGTCGTTACTTTTATAGAATTCTCCCATCCTATTGAGAAAACTGCGAGAAGTAGAATCGTTAATATCCGGGTACCATTTTGTTTGAGCATGGTAGTTCTCCTTTTATAAAAATATGATTCAAACTGGTTGTAATATACAGTAAGAAATTTAACTCATAAAATCAAATATTTACTTTATTAATCGATGTATTGATAGAAAAACAGATTTTTTCAACCGTTTTAACGGTTTTTACAGAGCGGATACCAAGCGGTCAACTTGAGTACTTGAAATATGGTATCGGGTCTTCAACACCTGCTTGCTGAAACCCTCTTAATCGCAGCGCACAGCTATCACACTCACCGCAAGCAATATCCTCACGCCGATAACACGACCACGTGAGATAAAGTGGTGCTTTCAGCTCAATTCCCTTTAAAACGATTTCCAATTTTTTCATACAGATTATTGGAGTTTCGATTTCAAGGTGTGTGTCTGGCTTCGTGCCGAGCTTTATTACAATGTTGAAAGCAGCGTAAAATTCTTTTTGACAGTCAGGATAACCCGATGAATCTTCCTCAACAGCACCAATGAATATTTTTTTTGCGCCAAGCACCTCTCCCCAACTCACGGCAATCGAAAGAATATTTGCATTCCGAAATGGGACGTAAGAGGATGGGATTTCTTTTCGGTAAAGATCGGCTCGTGGTACATCAATAGAAGTATCTGTAAGACTTGAGCCCCCAATTTGTTTAAGATGATGGACATCAACAACGAGGCGATGTTTAACTTTGTAATAATCAGCGATATCATTGAATGCTTTCAGCTCACGCCGTTCTGTTCTCTGTCCATAATTCAAATGCAGAAATGCCATCTCATAGTGTTCTTCTGCAATAGCCGCTGCAACACAGCTATCCATTCCGCCGCTTACTAACACAACCGCAAGTTCTTTTGAGCGTTGAGCTACGAGCATAGGGCAGAGAGCGGTAAGCAGTGAGTGGTGAGAGGTGAGCAGTGATTATGGTCCCGTAGGCAGTGAGCTTGGAACTGGGAGCGAGGGGCATTTTTAAATCGATCATCTATCATACATTTTCAATCAGTTAATCTTCTCATTGTTTCATTTTCAAACCCTAAGTCCGAATTCAGTTCAGACTTCTCTCATCTCAGGTTTCCAAATGTATTTATGAAGCTGGAGTTGAAATCGAACACTAAGTTTATCATGGAGAATCCATTCCACGATCTGCTGCGGCTCCAACGCACCGAAAACTACAGACATCAACACTACAGATCGGTCAGGGAGATCATATTTCTTGATCACTTTTTTTGCCCACTCGTAATCCTCGTGGTTGCTAATAACAAATTTCACTTCATCACCTGGTTTGAGAAAGTGAACATTTTTCCAGAGATTCTTTTCAACCATACCGCTCGATGGGCATTTGAAATCCATTATCCGTTTTACACGCTGATCAGTATTGCTAATATCAATACTTCCATTCGTTTCAAGAAGAACTTCATAACCTTCATCACACAATCTTTTCATGAGAGGATGTACTTCAGTTTGAAGCAACGGTTCGCCGCCGGTTACTTGAATTAATCTGCAATCATACTTCCGAATCGCGTTAAGAATATCATCTATAGACATTTCTTTGCCTTCTGTAAAAGCATACGAAGTATCACAGTAGGAACACCGAAGATTGCAATACGTCAGCCGGATAAAAACACAGTGGTGCCCAGCATAACTTGATTCACCCTGGATACTATAGAATATCTCATTAACAACGAGCATATTTCAAATATCTGAAATGTTGTTCTGAAAGGCAAGTGGAGAAAAGAAAAGGATCGGAGATTATTGGAAATGTAATTTTTGTCTGAGCCAGTGTTGATGATCATGAATTGTTATCCATTCTTCATAGAGTATGTGAATCACTTTGTATCCACATTGAGTAAGTATCCGTTCCTTCAGGATATCATCACCTAACAATCGCCCTTCCTTGTTTCCGCCAACGCGATGATATCTAGCTCCTTCACACTCGATTGCAAATAATTGACCATTGATGGTTGTATAGATATCGAGAAAGTATCCTTCAACGAAATATTGTTCATGAACAACAAGTCCCAGCGAGGTTAGTAAACGTGAAACTTCCTTTTCAAATCTATTTTGTTCGGGAGTATGTTGTTTCGCGCGTTCGTTTAGCAGTGCAATACGCTGATTGAGTTCAGGGAAACGAAAAGCTTCAATAACGAATCCTGCATGATACAGTTGTAAAAGCTCTTCATCAGTGTAGGAGGGTAAGCACGGTTTGGCAGCATTGACAAGTGCATTAAAAAGTTTAATATTCAACATATTCAGTACAGCATACGCCCATGCAAGATTCGAAATTCCTTGTGGGGAGAATTCAGAAATCTTTTTAAATGCTTGATCTCCAATAGCTGAAAAAAATTGTTCGTTTAATATGTTCATACGTGCATACGACCATGCAATATTGGCGATTGCCTGAGAATCGAGTGACGATGCACATTCGATAGCGCGTGCAGCAAGTTCAGTGAAGAGTTTGTCGTTTGCAATATTCAGGGTTGCATACGCCCAGACCATATTAGAGATGTTCTGGGGATCCAAGTCTGAGAGAATGCGGTTAGTTGCTTCTGCAAGTGTCTGAAACAGTGACTCGTTGAAAACATTAATTTTTGCAAATGCCCAAGCAATGTTAGAAATGTTCTGAGGGTTTAATTGTTCGATTTTAACAACTGCAGCCTCAGCCAGTCGGAAGAAGAGCTCTTTTTCTACAATGTTCAAACGTGCATATGACCATGCGGTATTGGCAATTCCCTGTGCATCAAACTCCATGCATCGAATACTTGCCTGAGAAGCCAGTGCTTTAAATAATTGCTCATTGTAGATGTCCATGCGTGCAAACGCCCAGGCAAGATTAGAGATGTTTTGAGGATCAAGCTGTTGGGTTCGGCTCAACGCAGCTTCAGCAAGGAGTTCAAAAGCATGTTGGTCACTTATATTCAACTTAGCAAAAGCCCATGCAATATTTGAGATATGCTGAGGTGTGAACTCATCGAGTTTCTTTGGGAGAGTATGGGTAATTGCATTAAATAATGTGGATGCTGGGAGGTTTAATTTTGCCATTGCCCATGCAGTGTTAGACAGTTCCTGTGCATTGAATTCAGGGAGTTTCTCAGTTGCAATATTTACAACAGCATCTAACATTTCCATATTTACAATACCAAGAGAAGCGTACGACCACAAAGTGTTTGAAATGTTCTGGGAATCGAATTCTGGGAGGAGGTTCACTGCAGCCAATGCTAATGCATCAAAGAGACCTGTATGTTGAATACCGAGTGTCGCATATGCCCAAGCCACATTCGAAATATTTTGTGCGTCAAATTCGTGAATTTTCCTGAGAGCTTCTTCGGCAAGTACAGAAAATAATTCTTCATTGTGAATTTTTAATGTTGCACATGCCCATGTAATATTCGAGATGTTCTGCGGCTGCAATGCTGGACTGACTCTTATTGCGGCTTTACTCAGCGATGCAAACAACTCCTTGTTGGCGATATTTAATTTTGCATATGCCCACATTATAATTGAAATGTCTTGGGCATTTAAAGATTTAACACGCAGGGCAGCTCGTGCAAGATGTGTTAAGAACTCATTATCTGAAATAATAAGATTGGCAAATGACCATACGATGGTTGCAATATCTTGAGCTTTCAGTGAATCTATTTTTGCTACTATGGCGTGCTTGCATTCCTTTATCAATTCTTCATTATATATATCAACACTAGCAAACGCCCAAAGAAGGTTTGAGATTTCTTGCGGTTTAAACTCAGACAATCTCTGAATTGATGCCTTCGCAAGAGCTTGAAATAATCTCGTATCGGCAGTGCCGAGTTTGGCATACGCCCATGCAATGTTTGCTAAATGCTGAGCGTTGCCCATATGTATTCTGTCTATGATGATAGAAGAACATTTAGAAAGGAGTATCTTATTATGTATATTCAGCCTGGCAAACGCCCAGATGAAGTTTGATAATTCTTGCGGTGTGAACTCGGGTAGTTTCAATAATGCTTCAGATGCAAGAGTTGAGAATAATTCCGGATTGACAATATTTACTTTCGCAAATGCCCATGCAGTGTTTGCGATATGCTGAGTGTTGTATAAAGAGATTTTTCTCGGTATAGCGTGTGCTATACTGTTGAAAAGGTCGGCATCGACAATGTTGATGGTTGCAAATGCCCAGGCAATCATTGAAAGATTCTGTGAATTGAACTCCGACAACCTTTTTTTTGACACCCTTGCCAGTGCGTAGAATAACTGCTCATTGGCAACATTCATTTTTGCGTATGCCCAGGCAGTATTTACAATAGCCTGAACATCAAACTCCGGAAGCCTCAGTAGAACATCCTCAGCAATTTGTTTCATAAATCGGTACTGTGCATCAGTTAACTGATACTCCATCGGTTTTGAATGAGCTAAGTTGTGGATAAAGGTAGAGAGATTAATGAAATCAAAATGATTGCTGTATCGTTCCCAAACCAGGTATAGCAGTTCAAACTTCCTTTGATAGGTCTCAGTACTGCGCGAAATATTGATAATATCTATGTTGAGTTGCTTATTATTCATTCAATCACTGATTTTGGTTTATTGGATTAAGATTTGAAAAATCCCTTGACTGTTCCAACAATACTTCCAAATAAACAAACGATATGATCAATAAACAGAAACGGGATCATCACGATCATCGCAAATAAGCCGCGAACTTGTTCAAGGTAATTGAGGAAACGTATATTCAAGAGCAGATAGAACCCTATTGCACCAACAAGATACCAAATAGATATCCAACCGACGAGGCTGGCAATCACTATAGCAAAAACAATTATCGACAATAGAGTAGAAACAATAAAGGTTGGGTAGACATTTACAAATCCACGTTTAAAAGATCGAGATGTTTCTTTTAAATGCACAGCAAGCTTTGCAAATCCCATGCTGCGATGGAATTCATTTTTAATAAATGAAAATAAAGTATAATGCTTCAAGTGTTCCACTTCGATATCCATATTCAAAACGATATTTAGATTTATTTGTGCCGCACGTTTGCCTAATTCAATATCATCATGTCCATGTTTAGCGAGCAGTTCTACATTGAATCCACCTAACTTATCAAATGCCTGCCGCTTTATTCCAGAGATTGAACCGAATAACCAATCAACAGCCGGAGGACTTTTTATGTAAGAATAACGCACCCAAAGGTTCTTGTATTGACTTACCATCGTTTCGTGACGGTGTTTAGATGTGTAAATCCCGATAACCGCATCTATAGAACTATCTTCTAAAGTTTCGATGATCTCAAGTATTGTTTCTCGTTTTATCACAATATCAGCATCCAAAAACATCAATAGATCACCCTTAGCACGAGCTGCACCATAATTCCGTGCATTGTTTGCACCATTTCCGTTCTCTACGTGATGAATTGCACAATTATATCGCTGTGCGATCTCCACTGTGCGATCGGTCGAATGGTCATTGACTATTATAATTTCATAATTTTTGTAGTGCGATTTTTTTATTGCATTAAGACAGCCTGAAAGTGTCAACTCACCATTCCGAACTGGAATGATAATCGAAACCATTGGATTGTATGTTGATACTGGATTAATGGACATGATAGTTAACGCTATTTGCTTAAAAGCTGTTTTTCTAATTTATTTATATGATCCATAGAAATGCATTATCATTATAAAAATATAGAGAAAAGCGATGGAAAAAACAATGCCCATCCTTTATGGCGTGTTTTTATGAAATATCAATAATTTTTCGAATTACCTCACCCGCTATCTCCTTCGCACATGTTAACCCCGGAGATTCAATCCCAATCAAATTTACTAATCCCGCCAACCCTTTATCACTTTCTTCATGAATTATAAAATCTTTTACCTCATTTTCAGATCCTTTGAGCTTAGGTCGAACTCCAACCTGATTAGGTGAAAGATCGTTTAACGTTAGGGCTGGGAAGTATTGGTGGACAGCATTATAGAATTTTTCTCGCCTTCCTGATACATCGGGATCAAACTTATACCAGTCAGATTCAGGAATTGATTGGTTAATGTACTCATGGTCGGGTCCGAGCTTTACTTGACCTGCTTTATCAATGGTAAAATGAATTCCAACATTAACGAGATGTTTGTGTGGAACTGGATATACTAAACGAGAGATAAGTTTTGCCTTTGCTGGCGAAACCGAGTAGTAATGTCCGCGATTATGATTTAAGCGATAACCCGCTGCGTCAATATCCACTCCGAATGCTTTTGCGACTTTATCCGATTGCAACCCCGCTGCATTTATCACATATTCCGCTTCAATCCTCGTTATCTCACCATTTGATTCTTTTACCGGAACTTCAAAAGAATAATTTTTTCTTTCGCCGTCAACAAAATCGATATTAAACGCAAAATTTGCTCCAAATGATTTCGCTTCCAAAAAATACGACTTCATTAATTCGTGAGAATCAACAATACCAGTAGATAAGACGTAAATAGCCGCACAACATTTTATGTAAGGTTCAATTCGCTTTGCTTGAATAGAATCCATTAAGATTAAATTATTTACACCATTTGCGAGACCACGATAGTAGAGTTCTTCTAAGGTTTTCTGTTCTTCCTGAGTTACAGCGACAATCAATTTCCCACACCGTTTAGCCCACACATTCAATCGTTCGCATTCTTTGAAAAGATTATGGTTTGCAGCTACACAAAGTTTTGCTTTAATAGAGCCGGTTGGATAATAAATCCCAGAGTGAATCACTTCACTATTTCGGCTGCTCGTTTCTAGACCGAAGGATTCATGTCGTTCAATAAGAAGTGTTGAAAAACCATTCTTTGCACTCTCTGCGGCACAAGCAAGCCCGACTATTCCACCACCAATAACTAAAACTTCGACCTTCATAATCTATCAACTATACCAAATTTCCGCCTGATTGCAGCACGAGACTTAGATGTTGGGCTAAAGAATATATTTTTTATTAATGAATAAAATATTGCACCAGTAAAAGAAAATATGTAACCATAGTATTTAATCGTATTTGGTTTACCCCAATTGCGATATGATACTTTCTGCATTTCCCAAATGTAATCAGGTATGAATTTTAAAAAATTCTTACCGGTTTTCGACTCTTTGTGCAAACGATAGTTTGCGAAGGGTTTTGAGATATAGTGAAATTTATATTTCTTTCCTAAGCGGATAAAGAAATCATAATCCATTGTATAAAACAGACTCTCGTCTAAATAATTTATTTTATTAAAAATATCCCGACGGAAAAAAAATGTTTGCTGGACAAATTCATAATCCCATTTCCAATATCTTATCAAAGTCTCAGGGTCGGATTTACGCGAATATAATAGACGCACATTGTTTCCTTGTTCATCAATCTCAAACCCGTCGCCGCAAACAACCATTATGTTTGGATCCTTAAACTGTTCAACCACTAAATGAAAAATATTCGAACAGTAAGTGTCATCAGAATTTAACCATCCAAAAATATCACCTGTTGCTATCTTAAAACCTTTGTTAAGAGCGTGTGCTTGCCCCCGATCCGGCTCAGATATCCAATGAAGATGTGAATATTTTTTCAGTATCTCCAGTGTTCCATCTGTTGAACCTCCATCTATGATGATGTGTTCGATATTCGAGTAGTTTTGCTCTAATATGCTGAGGATATTTGATTCAATAAATCGTGCCTGATTGAATGAAGGAGTGATAATTGAGATCTTCAGCAGGGGCATAATAGGTTTATTGAACCCTTGATGAATACCAACTCACTGTTCTTCGAATACCCTCTTCGAGCGATATCGCTGCTTTCCAGTTCAACTTGTTTAATCGGCTTACATCGAGAAGTTTTTTGGGTGTTCCATCGGGTTTCGAGGAATCCCATTTAATTTCTCCGTTGAAACCAATGATATATTTTACAATAAGAGCTATTTCGCGTATGGTGTGGTCAATACCAATGCCGACATTTACAAGTTCTCCGATATCTTTATAATTATAATTTTCCATGAGGTAGACTGCGGCATCGGCTAATTCTTCAACGTACAGAAATTCACGATAAGGCGAGCCCGTTCCCCATAATATTACCGCATCAGCGTTTATACCTAAACTTTCGAGTATTTTAATTACACTTTCAATACTTGCATCTTTAATTTGTTCGTCTAATCCAAAACCAACTCGGTGTAACCGCACGTCTTTCAAAATTGATTCATATTTATTTTCTCCCAATAATTTTGCAAGATAAAATTTTCGAATGAGGGATGGTAGAACATGTGAGGTTTCTAAATTGAAATTATCGTTAGGCCCGTACAAATTTGTTGGCATCAACGAGATAAAATTTGTGCCGTACTGCTCGTTAAAGTACCGGCATAATTTAATTGCAGCGATCTTTGCAATTGCATAAGGTTCGTTCGTCGGTTCAAGATAACCGCTCAATAGATATTCTTCTTTAAGTGGTTGCGGCGCAAGTTTCGGATAGATGCAGGATGAACCAAGGTTAAGAAGTTTCTTCACTCCATATTTGTAGGCTGAATGTACAACATTCATTGCAATAGCAAGGTTATCATAAATGAAATCTGCCTTGTAAGTATTGTTGGCAAGAATACCACCGACACGTGCAGCCGCAAGGAAAACGTAATCAGGTTTTTCAGTTCTGAAAAGTTCTTCAGCATCATGCTGATCTATTAAATTGAAAGGTGGATATTCACGGAAAAGAAGGTTAGTATATCCCTTTTCCTTTAACTTCCGGACGAGTGCTGAACCGACAAGCCCTGTATGCCCGGCTACGTATATTTTAGAATTTATTTCCATTAAATGAGTCCGTGTTTGTCTGTGTAAATCTGTGGTTATAATCTAATCGAGAGATGGTGTTCTTTATTAACCGCCTCGATATCCGCATCTACCATCAAACGAACGAGTTCTTTAAATGATGTTTTTGGCATCCAACCAAGTTTTTCCTTTGCTTTACTTGCATTACCGATTAGGACATCAACTTCAGCAGGACGGAAGTAACGAGGATCGATTTTTATATATTTTTTCCAATCCATACCAGCGTATGAAAACGCTTCTTCAAGAAACTCTCTCACGGTATGAGTCTCACCTGTTGCTATCACGTAGTCATCCGGTTTATCTTGCTGCATCATAAGCCACATCGCATCGACAAATTCCTTTGCATAACCCCAGTCTCGTTTTGCATCCAAGTTCCCAAGGTAGAGTGAATCCTGCAGACCAGCTTTAATGTGTGCAAGTGCACGAGTTATTTTTCGCGTAACAAATGTTTCGCCGCGTCTTGGCGATTCATGATTGAATAAAATACCGTTACAAGCAAATACGTTATAACTTTCGCGGTAGTTAACAGTTATCCAATAAGCATATACTTTTGAGCAGCCATAGGGACTTCGAGGATAGAATGGAGTTGTTTCTTTTTGTGGAATTTCTCTAACCATTCCAAACATTTCACTGCTCGATGCCTGATAGAATTTTGTTTTAATACCTGTTTCCCGAATTGCTTCTAAGATTCTAACAGTACCAAGACCGGAAACATCGCCTGTGTACTCCGGGATATCAAAACTTACACGGACATGGCTCTGTGCAGCGAGATGATACACTTCATCCGGCTTAAGATTGTAAAGAAGCTTAATGAGATTCGTTGAATCGCTGATATCTCCATAATGTAAAAAGAATTTTACACCATTGACATGCGGATCGGTGTAAAGATGATTGATGCGTCCGGTGTTAAATGTACTTGCACGACGTATAATTCCATGGACTTCGTATCCTTTGCTCAATAGTAACTCAGCAAGATACGAACCGTCCTGACCTGTTATTCCTGTGATGAGTGCTTTAGGCATATTTAATGATTTTAGATTTTGATTCTTAGCATTTCTCAGTGGTTTAATTATTACGGAGGAATGCACAAATAATATAAAAAATTATTAGCATATTTGCTGAACGAGAGAGACTTAAAAGGATTTGAGATGTGAAAGGTTTAGGTTTTTATCGACGCATTAAGGGTGAGGGTGAAAATCAACTTTTTAAAAAAAATCTACAGTAAATCCTAAACCAACAGTTTGCAATCGCTCATCATAGTACTCACCGAACATGTGATTGCCTGTATAGTAAGCCATATAAATGCTCGGGCCCTTCGAATACCATTTCCCAAATTTTAATCCAATCTGAATTTGATTTGAGCCGATATACTTTGGAACACCTATAATCGATAAATTATAAGTGAGATAGATATTGGTCGGTTGATTTAATATCGAATCAATGATATTATCAAAATAAACTTCGACACCGCCAAGACAATCGAAACGTTTCAGAACGGGGGGACGAACAAGTGTTGCGTATGAGAAGCCACCGTAATATCGAAAGTTACCAAATGGTCTCGATACCACATGAGAAAGTACCAATTCACCAAAATCTTTTGTGAAAGGAATTGGTTTTCGATTGTCGAGCCATGTATCGGTGTTAAAATTATAATGTCCGTCCACAAAATGTGCGCTGTGATGAAGTATGCGCAACCGAGCTTGGATTTTATTTTGCTCTGCCTCTTTGCATAAAGAAAGATTTCCACCAAAGAAACCATCAATTGCGTCGATCTGTAAACGAAGACCTTGACCGCTTGTTGTGAAAGCATACGCAAAAAAATCTATCCCTACAGAAATCTTTATACCGTGATCAGGTATCTGAAATACGAGAATATCTATAGTGTTACCAATATCAATTTTCATCTCGCCTGTATCAAGGAATTTGAAAATACCTATCCGCGGCTCTGTTATATTTGATCTTAATGAAGGGAAATTGATCCCTTCAGGCAAAAATATTATTTGAGTTGTGGGAATCCCTGAAGGAGTCTTCGACCATCCCTCCCCAAAGTGGAGTCCTTCGGACTTCGGGAATTGTTGTCCATCTAATTTATTTAAAAGCGTTAGAGTTATCGATAGACATAAAATCAGACTTGTGAATATTTTCATAACGGTTATTTTAATATATTACATGTCAAGATAATTATTTTTACTGAATTAATAAAAATGCTTGATAGTAGTAATAATTTTTCCTAAATTTTGGGAGTTAAAACTAAAAAAAAGGAACCTGAATCATGTATAAATTTCATTCTATCATATTATGTTTATTATTTTCTCTAACAATTTCGCTGATCGCTCAAGAGGATGAAGAAGAGCCACTTCCGCCAAACCGGACCTCCCAAACTAAGATTGGTGGTGCAGGTGGATTTACACAAAATATTCTGTTTCTTAAAATCGCACCGATAAATGACATACTCAGACGATCAAACGCAGCAGAATTCGAAAATAACGCTATGCTGATGCTTGGTGGTCAAGGGTATGGATACATCATGGTCATCAAAAATCTCCGTATCGGTGGTGCGGGTGCTGGTGGAACAATGGCATCTAAGCCGGTTTCAACCAGTGATAATATTACCAGAGAGGTTGAGCTCTCGGTTGGTTATGGTGGTGTAACAATCGAATATGCAATCTCTCCACTACCTCGTTTGGATATCAGTCCGGGGATATTACTAGGTGCAGGAGGAATGAATTTTAAAATGAGGATAGATCGAGGTCAAGTAAAAAAATGGGAGAATATATGGGGTAATTACGGAAATTGGGAAAAAATTAATGAGTACACAAAAAATTTATCTGGTTCATTCTTCGCTTACCAACCATCCTTAAATATAGAATATGCAGTCTTAAGGTGGTTAGGTGTTCGCATCGGTGTGAGTTATTCAGGTTTGAAAATGATTGAATGGAAACACGATGAGCGGGATGATCTTATCGGTGTCCCTGATGATATAAATGGGCGTGGAATAATGCTAAACGGTGGAATTTTCTTGGGTACGTTTCTGTATTGATATTCTATATATTGCATATTGCTTTGTTTTGTATAGATGCTGAAATAAATTCAGCATGCCCCAAGACTTTTTAGTCAGCCACATCAGAATGACATGTAGCGGAAAATAATATTTCAGAGGTCTCAAAGTATATAATGGAACATCGGTACTAAGTTTTTCATGTTACCAACAATTAATGAATCCAGTTGATTAAATGTTCCATCGAATTTGCATATTTATATTTATTCTTACAACCTATCCGGTGATTCTTGTTTCTCAATCTATCGATTCTCTGAAAAATAAATTTTTACATTATCATTCGCTCTCAATCACAAGTCCGACTGATACCTCATTCATATTACCTCATCAATTTCTGATAATCGGGACTGAGAGATTAATGATAGATTCTCTGCATCTTGATGAAAAGCAAGATTATAAGATCGATGCAAGGAAAGGGAGAATAACAATTCATCGCTCATTAATCGATTCGTTGATTTCTAGTTCGGCTGAACACACATTGCATATTTGGTACAATTCGTTCCCCTTGAGTTTTCAGCAGCGATATCAACGCCGCGAAACTATTGTGGAAGTGGATACGACAACGAAAGAAGCAATAAAAGTTGCAAAACCTGTAAATACTTTTTCGTTTGATGATGTGTTTAGTTCGAATATCCAAAAGAATGGATCGATTGTGCGCGGATTTAGTGTAGGAACGAATCGGGATTTATCCTTGCGGTCGGGATTCAGAATTCAAATGTCGGGAGACATATCTGATGATATCAATATTCAGGCGGTTCTCACTGATGAAAATTCACCGATTCAACCTGAAGGTACGACTCAGACTTTGCAGGAAATCGATAAAGTCTATATAGAAATATCTGGGAAGCAATTTAATACGACACTTGGAGATTTTAACTTCAATTTAGAAGGAGATGAATTTGGAAATATAAATCGAAAACTTGCTGGTGTAAAAGGTGCAGTCAATTATGATTTTGGATTGATGAATGGTAATGTACTTGCTGTTGGAGCTGTAACGAGAGGAAAGTACATATCCAACCAACTCGATGGCTTTGATGGAATCCAAGGTCCATATAGGTTAATGGGTGAGAATAACAATCGAGCGATTATAGTTGTTGCCGGAACTGAGCGGGTATTTGTTAATGGTGAAAAAATGATCAGAGGTGAAAATGGTGATTACATAATTGATTATTCGATTGCAGAAGTTACGTTTACAAATAAGAGACTCATATCTCAGGGTTCTCGAATAACTATCGATTTTGAATACAATGATCGGCAATTCAATAGAAGTTTTTATGGTATAAAAAATAGTATTTATCTATCCAATGATCGGTGGAATTTTAATGCTTCGTTCATGAAGGAAAGTGATGACGAAAATTCACCAGTCGATATTACTTTGAGCGATGAAGATAAAAATATTCTTCGTGATGCTGGTGGCGATTTTTTAAGAGCGGTTAAATCTGGAGTTGTAAATGTTGGTCGTGGGAAAGGGGAATATAAAGATTCAACGGTAATTATTTCTGGATTAAAAGATACAATGATTACGATTTATCAATTTGCCCCAGAAGATACTATAAATGCAGTCTATTCTATTTTTTTTACAAATATCGGAATCGGAAAAGGGAGTTATAAAAAAATATCATCTGGTAATTATCTATTCGTTGGGATAGGGCAGGGTAGTTATAGTCCTATTAGATTTTTACCAATGCCACGCAGCCATTCATTAGTAAATTTTGGGATTGTGGGTAATCCTACGACAGAAATAAGATTAAATAGTGAATATACTTCGAGTAATTATGCCCCAAATAAACTGTCGTCATTAAAAAGTACTGAACATCAAGGTGGGGCAATGAAATTTGGAATACTTTATAAACCTGCACGAATTAAAATAGGAGATGTAAATATTGGAACGCTCGATGCTGACTTTAAAGGGCGATTCATTGAAAAAAACTTTGTTTCTATGGACCGGATTAACGATGTAGAATTCAGCCGCAAATGGAATATTGAGGATTCGACTAAAGGCGATGAAGTTCTTGGTGAGGGTGAATTAAAGTATTCTCCTATTTCACCGCTCAGTGTTGGTGGCGGTTTAGGTTGGATAAGAAGAAGTGAATCCTCATCGTCAAACAGATTTAATCTTCTTGCCGAAATTAGAACTGCAGAATCTAGCTTAATATATTATGTATGGGAGAAGATTAAAACAAAAAATAACATGCTGAACGCCGAGTGGATTCGTAACAAGGGAGACGCGAGATATAAAATTGGAATTCTCATGCCTTCACTAAAATATTCATATGAGTATCTAACTAATAAAAGGGATGAATCGGATTCACTCGAAAATGGAAGTTATCGATTACAGGAAATCACCCCGGGGATTTCGTTATCGAGGTATAATGATATCTCAGCAGATGTTTTTATCGGCTGGCGTTATGATGATTCCCTATCAAATCGCTATCTCCAACATGCATCAAAAACATTTTTACAAAATTATACCGTTCAATATTCGCGTTCAGAGCTTGTATCATCTCAGATTGGCTTAACGATTCATAATCGGAAATATACCAAGTCATTTAAAGATAAAAGTAATATTGATAGTGAAACGATACTTCTTCGGTGGCAAACAGAATTAAATCCTTTGAAGAAAAGTATTAAGCTCGATTGGTTTTATGAAATTGCAACTGGACGAACCACAAAGTTGGAGCGAATATTTCAACGCGTTGCAAAGGGAACAGGTAATTATCGCTATGTTGGTGATTTGAACGGCAACCGTATCGTAGATCCACCAGATTTTCAACTAACGCGCTTCGATGGAGAGTATATCGCATTGACTTTCCCTACCGATGATTTAATTCCGATTATAGATCTGAAAGCAAGTTCAAGAATACGGCTGAATCCAAAATTTCTCTTGTCCTCCTCTGGGTGGTTGGAAAAGGTGATCTCAACATTATCCTCTGAAACTTATTCAAGGATTGAGGAGAAAAGCAGCGAGTTGGATAGAAAACAGATATACCTCATGAATTTCAATCGTTTTCTTAACGATCAAACTACACTTTTAGGAACCAATCTTATTATGCAAGATGTATATTTTTTAGAGGACTCTCCGGAGTTTTCGATTCGTTATCGGTATACTCAACGAAAAAGTTTTGCTCAGTATACGCTGTTAAACGAAAGTACATATCTGAGAGAACATGCTGTTCGATTGCGCTTCCAATTTATAGAAGAATTTAATAATCAGACCGAATACATTAAAACTAAAGACATTTTATTCGCCACAGAACAAAACAATCGTGAGCGAAATGTGCGTTCAGAATATATCGTTTCTGATTGGTCATATAGACCGATCCAAAATATTGAATTAGGTTTCAAGCTCGGCGTTGGACAATCTTCAAATAATAATTCGACCATCGCCGATATTAATGAACAGTCCATCAGGTTTGTTTATTCATTTGTTGAGCATGGACATGGATCTGCTGAAATCGCACGCGAGGAGGTAAGTGTCAATCCTCCATCAGTCGTTGTCCCATATCAATTGACAAATGGAAAAGTGGTAGGTAGAGCTTGGCTGATTGATTTACGATTTGAATATCGGTTATCCAGGTTCATGCATGTGGGTGTTAATTATAATGGTAGAAGTGAAAATGCATCCAAAACAATACATTCGGGAAATGCAGAGGTTAGAGCGTTCTTTTAAAGAAAACCTTTCTTATTGAAATCTACTGATAGAGAAAAATATTTTTTAAATTGAACATTTTTATCTTGCATTTAACAATCTTTCTGATTATAATAATTCCGCGATATTTTTTTCGCATCGTAGAATACTCGCTCTACTGCCTTAGAGTTAATCATAACTAATAATCAATGAGCTTTAGGAAAATTTATGTACGATAGTACTGCAACGATTGAAAACCCAAAAGTTGCACTTGGATATAAGAAGAGAACAAGAATTGTAATCGATCGAGATAGGGAGTTTCGAGATTCAAATCAGATTCTGAACAGTGACGTTTATTGTACATCATTTGACTCTCGTATCGGAAGAATATATGTTGCGTCAACCGAAAAGGGAGTGTGTAAAATTAGCTTACCGAATGAAAACCGAAAAGATTTTTTTGACTGGCTAAAGAAACATTTTGATATAGAAATGGTTATTGATAATAGATCAAAAAACAGAGACGTTATCGATCAGTTATCACGTTATTTTAGCGGGCGGTTAGTTAAATTTACATGTCCGATTGATCTACTCGGAACTCCTTTTCAAATCCGGGTGTGGAAGGAGCTAACAAGAATTCCATATGGGACAACCATTACCTATAAACATTTGGCAAAGAGAGTTCATGCACCAAAAGCATTTCAAGCTGTAGGAAGAGCAAACGGCGTGAATCCTTTGCCGATTATCATACCATGTCACCGTGTAATAGGTTCTGATGGCTCCCTTGTTGGTTATGCCTATGGTATCAAGACGAAAGAATTTTTTCTCCGTCTAGAGGGTGCTATCATGTTGTAAAACCCGAAATGTTCTTAGTAGATGATAATTCCCGAGCATGTAAATAAAGAGCAACTTGAAGCAATAAAAACAATCCAAGGTCCTGTGATGGTAATAGCGGGACCAGGGAGCGGTAAAACCCGAGTACTAACTTATCGCATCGCCTACCTTATTAGCATCGGCGTTCCAGCTTATCAGATATTAGCATTAACTTTTACAAACAAAGCTGCGAATGAAATGAAAGGACGCATCGTAAATCTCGTTGGAGAGAAAAATAATCATCTTTGGATGGGGACATTTCATTCAATATTCGCTCGCTTATTGAGAATAGAATCCGAAATATTGGGCTTCAATAAAAATTTTTCTATTTACGATAAACAGGATAGTTTAGGATTAATCAAGTCGGTGATGAATGACCTACATTATTCCATTCAGCTTCATAGTCCTCAATCGATGGTTTATAAAATCGGGAAGCTTAAAAATCAAGTCATTCTTCCCGGTGAGCTTGAAACAAAAGATATTGATGGTGTCGATGAGAAAGTTGTTAAGGTCTATACAGAGTATATGAAACGATTAAAGCAAAATAATTCGTTAGATTTTGATGATCTGCTAATAAAACCAATAGAGTTATTTAATCGACATAGTAAAATTCTCGATTCATATCAGGATCGATTTAGATTCATTCTAATTGATGAATATCAAGACACTAATCGTGCTCAATATATATTAATAAAACTGCTCGCATCAAAGTATAACAATATTTTTGTTGTCGGTGATGATGCGCAGAGTATATATGCGTTCCGAGGTGCAGATATTCGGAATATACTCGATTTTCAAATTGATTATCCGCAGGCGAAGGTCGTAAGGCTCGAGCAAAACTATCGATCAACAAAAACTATTCTTAGTGCCGCCGATCAGGTCATCAAAAAGAATGACGATCAAATTCCTAAGAATCTATGGACAGATAACGAGCATGGTGAGGTAATAACTCTGCTTGACTGTGAGAGTGACAGAGATGAAGCACAAGCGATTGTAGATAATATTTTCTTAAATAAAAACAATCTTAATCTTCGTTTCCAAGATTTTGCAGTGATGTATCGGACAAATGCACAATCGCGATCGCTTGAAGATGCATTACGAAAAAATAGCATTCCCTACACAATCATTGGGGGTATTGAGTTTTATCAAAGAAAAGAAATCAGGGATGTTTTAGCATATTTTAAATTACTCGTTAATCCCGATGATGATGGAAGTTTTCTCCGCGTCGTGAATTACCCTGCTCGTGGAATCGGTGAAATAACGATCAGAAAGTTAAAAAAGCTTGCAGCAGAAAAATCGTTACATTTATTAGATGCTGTCGCTCAAATAACACAGCTTAGTGGGATATCAGAAAAAACAAAAAATAGCTTGCATCGCTTTGCGAATTTAATTCGGAAGTATCAACAGCTTCAAGATGAAATGAAATTGGAAGAACTTTTGCGGGCGTTTGTGGATGAGATCGGAATCCTTCAACATTTCAAGGATGAAGGAACTCCAGATGCCCTTTCACGGAGGGAAAATGTTCAGGAATTATTATCTGCTGTCTCTGAATATGTTTCTATTCACACAGATACTAGATTGCAAGAATTTTTACAGGAAGTTTCTCTCGTTGCAGATATTGATAATTGGGACGAAAGGGCAGATGCTGTTACGTTGTTAACGCTGCACAGCGCAAAAGGTTTGGAATTTCCGGTCGTCTTCATTACTGGTTTGGAAGATGGATTGTTTCCGTACTATGACGTGAATATAAACACGGATGAGATAGAAGAGGAACGTCGTCTTTTTTATGTCGGTATTACCCGCGCGATGAAGAAATTGTTTTTAAGTTATGCTCACATGCGATATCGATTCAGTGAGCATAAATATCAAACACCTTCTCGTTTCATAGATGATATTGACGGCTCTTTAATCACAGTAGTAAAACGTAGTTCAGAATTCAAAAAAAATAAACAAGGATTTCTCTCCCGACAACACGTGAGACAAGTGAAGAAGAAAGGTATAGATATTGAGTCATCCTATGAATTTGATCAGATATCGGAACAAGACCTTGGTACTGATTCCGAGAGAGAGCTAAATGTAGGAAGATTGGTACAACATGAGACGTTTGGGAAAGGAAAAGTAATTCATATCATCGGTAAAGGTGAATCGATGAAAGCCGTTGTGAATTTTAATTCCTTTGGTAACAAGCATCTGTTGCTGAAGTATGCACGTTTGAAGATACTATAAAAAGTAAACAAAGAGAATATATTTTTCCTCTGTTGTTTTTACACCTGGTTCTTTTGTGGGGCAACTATTTCAAAAGAGATTAGTTAGAAAATTGTCGCTGCAGTCTTCGATTATCGCAGACAGTAATAAGGGAACCTCTAAAAACTCACCACTAAGACACTAAAAAAATATCCTTAGTGTTTCTAAGTGATCTTAGGGCCTCAGTGGTTAAATTTTTTATTTGCCCTTAGTTTTTAAGGTGCCCATAAATTCAACTTACCTATTTTACTCATTTTATTTTAAAATATTTTCAAGAAATTGATATAGATCAATAGTTTTTCAACTAATCTTCATGATATTTTATAAATATTTCTTGACAATATATAAATAATAATTTAAATTTACTTTACACGCTTTCCTGTGTTAAGAAAATATATAAATTTACTATATAAATAAATTTATCTCATTTAAGAGAAGAAAATGAATTTAGGACAAATGTTATTAATTGTTCTTGCATTGTGGTTATTGGCAACGATCCAACTAACAATTAATTCGTCGATTACTCGTTCATCACTTGTTACTATGGATAGCGAAGCGCGAGTGGACGCGATTTCAATCGGACAAGCGATGCTCGATGAAATACAATCCAAATCATTTGATAGCAGTACTGTGAATGATACGTTATACTTTCTCAATCATCTAACCCCCTCTTCGAGGTTTGGTCCCGATAGAACAATCGAAAAAACCGTGTCTTCAAACGAGAAGGAACCATTCAAATCGATGATTTTATTCAACGATGTTGATGATTATCATCGTTACACCAGAATTGTAACTCCTACCCATCTCGGTGAATTTTATTTACGAGACAGCATTATTTATGTGAGAGCAAACGATCAAGATGTTTATTCAGCCGCACCCACTTGGTATAAAAAAATCATTGTAGTTGTGAAGCATCCGAACTTAGTTGATTCTGTAACGATTAAGTCATTAATGGTATATCGGGAATATTTTTAGACAATTTGTATGTCAGTTCTTATAGATATCATCGGAGCTTTCATTATCGGTTCAATCATGTTTGTCATGATCTTTAGCAATATGGGTATTGTTAATCAAGCTCATCATGAAAAGGCACTATCAACAAATGTTCAGACGAATGTTGTAACACTTGCGCGGATATTGGAGTATGATATTTTAAAAATCGGTTACCATATAAAAAATGATGCAATCCAGTATGCAGACTCTACTGGTATCCGATTCAGAGCTGATTTACAGAATGATGGAAACATCGTATCTGTTCAATATATTTTAGGCAATCTTATTACATCGACTCGTAATCCGAAAGATCGAAAGTTCATTCGCCAAGCTGGTAGTCCCCCGGCGATTGAAGCTAATTTAGGTTTAACTTCAATGAAATTTACATATTATGATACACTCGGCAACCGGCTACAAACACCCATAACCACGCCTATCCGTCTCGATTCTATTAAATCAATCAATCTGAAGTTATGGTTAGAAAGTCCTGAGCCTGTGTATTCAATAACTACAGGTGATTCATCATACCAAACTGTGTTTTGGGAAAAAACTATGTATCCAAGGAATTTATAAGAGGTTATTATGGGTAGTAATTCAATATTTGGTGTTCTTGCTTTGATGTTCTTCTTTACGGTTATCAACTCCTCTATGAACGAGCGAGATAAACATGCGGCTGATGATACCTATGGATATATCAAATACACATACGCACGCGAGATTGCAAGAAGCGCTATTAACATCGCATTAAAAAAAGTTTCTGATAGTGTTAGTATTAAAAGTGTGTATGGCAAGTTAGATGGTGGAACATACACCGTATCGATATCCAAAGTGGAACCGGTTATGGATATATCATCTCATGCTATGTTTAACGACACGAACTATAAAATTCAAGCTAAGTTGCTTGTTTATCCAAAGCCGTTTCCAACTGTTGGTGCCGCCGTCGGATTACATGTCAATGATGTCGATTTTGGGATAGTAAATGGAAAAAACAAAAATCCATCGACAACAATTAATGGATACAACCATGATACTTCAGGCAACCGACTGTATGATACATTAGGTGTTCCGGGAGTGACAGTTATAAAAGCAAGTGATACCGCAAAAATTTTAACACCGCCATATCCTAATCAAATTGATGGTCCAAGGGATGCTAACTATGATCCTAATTTACCTGATCCCGCTGAGTTTGTCGACTTATATATTGCACAAGCTGATACGATAATATCAGCCACTAAACCGATGAACTCGAATGCAACATTTGGGAGATCTACAAATCCAGCGATTGTTTATATCGATGGCGGACCTGACACAAACTCATCTATTAAAATTAACGGTAATCTTTCAGGGTGGGGGATTCTTGTTATCCATGGTAATACTGTCTTCAATGGCAATTTGACCTGGAAAGGATTAGTAATTGTTTATGGTGAAACAGCCATAACGTTTTCAGCATCAAGCGGTAATGCAACAATTCTTGGCTCCATACTTATGGGTGGTGCTCCGGGCAGTGAATTCACAACTAATGGAAGTGTTTCTTTTAAATATAGTACTGAAACTCTGAAAAGGGCACAATATATTGGTAAGCTTTTAGCGTATCGAATTATCGACTGGTATGAGTAACAATCTCTCATTTCATCGAATCTAATGGATGGTGATTTATTCTTAACCATCCATTTTTCATTTTTAGACGAAATTGTTTTATATTCAAGCTGCGTAATTGGATTACATTTGTTTATGAATATTAATAATAACACTGCATATGAAAAATCTCAAAATGAAAGTTCAGGAGTGAAGAAACAGCCATTTGTTGCAGATGGTGTTACCGGATTTATTGAATTTCTTATTCGTCGTAATATTATTTCAAGAAAAACCGTCGATGATGCTGTTGCATGGAAAAAAACAACCAATGAAAATGAAAAGCGATTACTTTTCCAAATTCTTATTGATGAATTTAAAACCGATCGTGAGACAGTTTACTCAGAATTTGTTCAATATTATTCGTTCAAGACTATCGATCTTGATACTACTGGGCTTGATCGTGATAGATTAACCTTCATTAATAAAATTCTCGAGGGGGTTCATCAAAAAATCCGTGATTCAGCAATTTCTAATAAAGTTCTTCCTTTTCAAGTAAGTGAGGGAGATCCTGCAAAACTTCAAATAGTTACACCCGATCCTTCAAATTCAGAGATCGCAACTATTGCTAGAGCATTTCCTTTTCCTAAATACGAAATCTGTTACATGACGCTGAGTAATTATGATTCATTATCTCGCGAATTGTTAGCAGATACCGTAAATCGTCCTTCGTCTACTTTAACAGAATTTCTTGATGATGAACAAGATACACAGATCGATGAACTGGATGAAGAGATCAGAAAAGGACACCTCAGTGAGATTGTGGATAATATTTTTTCTGATGCTGTACGCTTAAATGCAAGTGATATTCATATAATTCCACGCGGTGCGAGGAAAACGGAGATACATTTCCGAATCGATGGACATTTGTCTTTGTGGCAGAATATTGAAGATCTCCGAGCAGATGCAGTTGCTGCTGTTGTTAAGGATATTGCCAGAGGAACGGATCGCTTCGAAAGAAATATGGCTCAGGATGGTTTTGTTCAACGGATGGTTGATAATAAAGTTGTTCGGTTCAGAGTTTCTATTATCCCTTTAATAGGAAGAGAACTGAAAGTAAAATTAGAATCAATAGTTCTTCGCGTCCTTCGCGACCCGGAGGCAAGTATTACGGTTGATAATATTGGACTTCAGGCAACAGCGTTAGAAAAATTTAGAATGGCAATCTCGAAACCTTATGGTATTGTCATTTTAACCGGACCTACCGGCAGTGGTAAAAGTACTACTTTGTTAGCAGCGTTACGTGCTGTTATGAATCCCGCTTTTAATATCATCACGGTTGAAGATCCAGTCGAATATCTCATAGAGGGTGCGAGGCAAGTTAAATTAAATCCTAAACTTGGTTTCGATGAAGCCTTGCGTGCTATCCTCCGACATGATCCTGATATTGTTATGGTCGGGGAGATTCGTGATAAACAAACGGCTGACTTAGCTGTTAAACTTGCCAACACCGGACATTTAACCTTTTCGACATTACATACAAACGATGCCCCGAGCGTAATTGCACGGTTATTCAAGATGGGTATTGAGCCATTTTTACTCGCTTATTCTATCAATATTATAGTTGCTCAACGACTTCTTCGGAAGCTTTGTCAACGATGTAAAATAGTTGATACTGAAATATTACCAATTACATTAGAAAAACTTGGCTTGACGAAAGAAGAAATTGCAACTGTAAAATTCTATCGGCCTGTTGGCTGTTTACATTGTCTCAAAGGTTATAAAGGTAGAACAGCTGTGCATGAGGTTCTATATTTCACAAGGGAGATTCGCCAGCTAATCATGGAAGCGGGCAGCTCAATCAATGAAGAGGCGCTTCGGAATCTTGCCATTCAACAAGGAATGCAAACGCTGCGGCAATCCGCATTAGAATTACTGAAAAAAGGAATTACTACCATCGAAGAACTTGCAAGCACTACTATCGAAGATTAACTGTTGCATCTTTCCTAAAGATTCTGTACGTTTGAGTGAACCGAATTTTATTTAATTATTGAAAGGTAAATATCATGGAAGGATATATTACGATTGCGACTTTTTCAACAGAAATTGAAGGAGAACTTGCTCAGGCTACACTTGCTGCTGCTGGTATCGATTCCTTTTTAAAGTACGAAGATTCAGGACACATGATCCCCGTTCTTCAACAAGCTGAAGGTGTTAAATTATTAGTTACTCCTGAATTTGTTGAAGAAGCCAAAACAATTCTTTCAACTCCGCCATCAGAAGTCTAACATATATTGTAAATACTTATAACATTCATGAAGTATTTAGTTTTTACAATTCTAATTTTTATCTCCTATGCCTACCCGCAAGAAGATAAAAGAATTTCATCCCAGTCAACGCAATTTGAGATTAACACACCAAATTTTGTTTTGAATGGAATCCCATTCAAATTAGAAGTAAATGCAAAAAGGGCGGACGGTACAATCGATACTTTGTATAATGGTGTGCCTGTTTTTGAAAATATAAGATTCGAGTATAAAACAAAAACGCAGGATGCTAACAATCGTTTTCAAAAAGGAAAATTTATTGTTGATCGAGCAGTTGTTGATTTTATCGGTTCGAATGAAATAACAATTAGTGATGGTTCTGCCATCGGCAGAAAGGTACTTCGCTCGATTCCCGGATTCTTAAGTTTGTTTCCACCTTTGTTGGCAATCGTATTAGCGCTAACTATCAGACAGGTCATTATTTCACTTTTTGCGGGCGTGTGGTTAGGTGCGATTTTTATTTTTAATTATGATCCGTTAAGTGGTTTAATCCGAGTTGTAGATCATTTCATTCTTAACTCGTTAAAATCACCCGATCATATTTCTATAATAATATTTAGCATGATGTTCGGTGGAATGGTAGGCGTGATTACCAAAAACGGTGGTACTCTTGGAATCGCAAATTTAATAACCCGATATGCAAGAACTGCGCGAGGCGGACAATTTTCTACATGGTTGTTGAGCATAGTTTTATTTTTTGACGATTATGCGAATGTGCTTGTTCGTGGAAATCTTATGAGGCCGATAACCGACAATCTAAAAATATCCCGCGAAAAACTCTCGTTCATCGTTGATGCAGGTGCAGCAACTGTTGCAAGTATTTTTCTTATCTCAACATGGATTGGATATGAAGTTGGGCTGATAGAACAGAGTCTAAAAACAATAGGATCCACTGAAGATGCATATACAGTATTTATTCAAACGATTCCATATAGATTTTACCCGATTTTAACTTTAATATTTGTTTTGATTGTTGCGATAAGTGGCCGAGATTTTGGACCTATGCTAAAAGCCGAGCGACGAGCTCGGTTCGAAGGTAAAGTTATACGCGATGGCGCTCAGCCAATTACCGATGTTACAACACTTACGGAGCTATCGAGTAAACTGTCGGATGGTAAATGGTACAATGGCTTAATTCCGATATTAACGATTTTAATTGTTGGCGGATATGGTTTATACACAACAGGGATGGAGAATTTAAGATCAGCCAATTCGATTGATTTTAGTCTGAGTTCTATAATCAGCAACTCGAACTCATATACCGCTCTCTTGTGGGCATCATTTTCTGCATGTGTTGTTTCCATATTACTATCGATTAGTCAGCGCATTCTTAATATCACCGAAGCGATCGATGCATGGTTCAACGGTTTGCGCTCGATGCTTCTTGCGATGCTTATTCTAATCTTAGCATGGTCTATCGGTTCAGTTACTGAAGAAATGCGAACTGCAGACTATCTTGTACAAATCCTGCGCGGAATGATTGAACCCCATTGGTTGCCAGTGTTAACTTTTTTTATCGCCGCGCTTATAAGTTTTGCAACCGGAACCAGTTGGGGAACAATGGCAATCATGATGCCGATTGTTATTCCATTGAGTCATAATTTATCAATCGAAGCGGGTTTAGTTGGAACCGATTATCAAATGATTCTTCATGGTGTAATCAGCTCCGTTCTTGCCGGGGCCGTGTTCGGAGATCATTGTTCGCCGATTTCCGATACGACTGTGCTTAGCTCGATGGCTTCAGCTTGTGATCATATCGACCACGTTAGAACTCAGTTACCTTATGCTATTCTTGTGGCGGTCGTTGGAATGATTGTTGGTGATATCCCAACAGCATTTGGTTTTTCGCCATATTTGTCTATTTTAATAGGTGTACTAATTCTGATTGGATTTTTGTATCTTTTTGGAAAAAAGGTAGAAATAAAACAAACTTAATATTTTACTAAGAATAATTTAAAGGATAAAAATGATGTTAAACAAAATAATACAAGACGCTATCAACGAACAAATAAATCAAGAATTATATTCATCATATCTTTACATGGCAATGGCAGCGCACTTTGATGCCGAGAATCTTCCAGGATTTGCACATTGGATGAAGCTCCAGGCAGATGAAGAGCGCTCACACGCGATGAAGTTTTACAGTTATATTTACGATCGAGGTGGGAAGGTAACGTTTAAAGCGATTTCCCAGCCGCCGTCTAAGTATAAATCACCACTCGATATTTTTAAGCAAGTCCTTGAGCATGAACAAAAAATAACAAAGTTGATTAACAAGTTATACGAGCTTTCGATTAAGGAGAAAGATTATCCAACGGAGATGATGCTTCACTGGTTCATTAATGAACAGGTTGAAGAAGAGAAGAATGATAACGAGATAATCAATCAGTTAGAGATGTTGGGTGATTCATCAGCAATGTTGATGATGATAGATCGGAGATTGGCAGAGAGAAAGTAAGCGAACATTGACGATTGTGCATCATTGACTTAGTTTTTTCGATGCGATGCTATAGAATATGACTAATCCGATTCCAACAAACAGGCACACCAAACCAATGATAGCCCCTTCTTCAAGGTTGAAATGAACGTGAAGAAAATTTCCCAATAAGATTGCGATGCCTGCCAATAGAAAAAGTAACCCCCACTTCAATGATGAGAGAGGATCTCGTCTCCATTCTTTTTTTGAATATAATGCCTTCATGGCATCATCGGATAAACCCTTCTCGATCATTGTAATCGGTATTAAAACTTCTTCAGCGCTCATTTTCGAATCCTTTCAGAAAATTAAATTGAATATGTCTCACTTGTATCTTTTGACTGCATTTTACTGGGTAAGGTTTCACTTTTCCATAATTTTTTTGTACAATTCATGCAAACCTAAACCTGAAACCTAAAACATTAAACGAAAATATGCCTTCATCTGATAATGAGATCATTAAGAAAATCCAAGACAGAGCGAAGCATTACTATGCACAGCTTGTTGATCGGTATAAAGACAGGGCTTTTACACTTGCTGTGAGGATGTTGAAGAAGAAGGAAGATGCGGAAGAAGCGACACAGGATGCGTTCATTCGAGCATATAACGCTTTAAACAGGTTCGAAGGAAAGGCACGATTTGGAACATGGTTTTATAGAATTTTGTATAATGTATGCCTTCGCTTTTTTACTTTCAGGATTTATCGCACGAAGAAATTTCGGAAGTTACCCAGCTTCCGATTGGAACGATTAAAACGCATCTTTTTCGCGCGCGGGCAATGCTTCAACAACGATTACAATCAGCCGAAAGCGGACAATACGAGATAGAACTTCATCTTCGAATTTGTGCCGAGTGTGGAGCACTGTTAAAAACTTTCAAGCAGGTTGAAAACAGATTGCGTAGTGTTCCTTTTGAGCAGGTTTCACCTAATTTCACACAACGGGTGATGGAACGTTTACGAATCAAAGAATCGCCTTCATTTTTATGGTCGATCTTAAAATATCTCGCACCGCTTCTCGGACTCTTCATCGTTATATGTATCGTTTATGGTGTGATGAAATTTACAGGCACACTGGAAAGTTCAGGAGTCGGTGAGTCTATTACCACAACACAATCAGCTTATAGTTCTGTTGCCACCAAAATATCAACAGGTGTTTCTGCATTTAACGGATTACTGAAAAATTTATTTCAGTTCCTCTACGCAAAGACCAGTTACGGCTTAGCTGCCCTCCTAATTGTTCTGTTTATTATCGTTGCGCTGCTCGATAGGTTAGTTTTCATGCCGCTAATCAGAAAGAAAGTATCGAGGGAAATACATTGTTAAGATTAGTTGTCGGAATCATCAGGATTTGATAATCACAAAATATTTTACAATATTCTTAGACATTTTTCAACAATCGAGACATCTGAAAAATCACCCAAAGGGTCACCCTGAATTCATTTCAGGGTCTAAAATCGCTTAGATTCCGAAACACCTGCCCGCAGCAGGGGGGAGTTCGGAATGACGGGTATGGTTTTATAATATTTCAGAAGTCTCCAATCTCTATTTGCAAGGATATGTAGAATATGATGGGTGAAAAACTAACGACAGTAGAACCAGTTCGGGCTCAATGGGGTTCACGCTTCGGGTTCATTTTAGCTGCTGCTGGTTCAGCAATTGGTTTAGGAAATATTTGGCGATTTCCCTACACAACCGGTGAGAATGGTGGTGCCGCTTTTGTCCTGGTTTATATACTTTCGGTTGTGCTGATCGGTATCCCAGTACTCATTGCAGAACTTACACTCGGCAGATTTACAATGCGAAATCCGGTTGGAGCAATAAAAAGGATTGCTTCTACTGGTCAATGGAAATTACTCGGTTACTTGGGTGTACTAACCGGACTTATCATCCTTTCCTATTATTCGGTGATAGCAGGATGGACCTTGGGTTATATTGTCTTAACTGCAAGGCAGGCAACGACAGACTTCGGGAGTTTCATTGCAGATCCACAAAGTGAATTTTTATACTTCATTATCTTTCTTGCCTTGACTTCATTTGTTGTGATGGGAGGTGTCAAGAGTGGAATCGAACGATGGTCGAAAATTTTAATGCCTTTATTATTTTTGATATTATTGAGTTTAATTATTTTTTCTCTCACACTGCCGGGCGCCGAAGCAGGTGTGAGTTTTTACCTTAACCCTGATTTTAGTAAATTAACTGGCACCACTATACTCGTTGCGCTCGGGCAAGCTTTTTTCTCATTAAGTTTAGGAATGGGAGCAATGATTACTTATGGAAGCTACCTAAACAAAAATACTAATATAGTTTCGTCTGCTACGATAGTTGCTCTTTCAGATACATTAATTGCTGTGATGGCTGGTTTAGTTATTTTTCCTGCGTTATTTGCTGTTGGTATGCAGCCAGCTCAAGGACCGGGTCTTGTTTTCAATGTGTTACCTCAGATTTTTAATCAAATGCCTGGTGGAACAATTGTCGGGTTGTTCTTTTTCATTCTCTTAGCGATTGCAGCGCTTACGTCGTCAATTTCGTTACTCGAAGTCGTTGTTGCCTGGGCTGTTGATGAGTTGAAGTTATCAAGAACGAAAGCAACACTTATCTTATCAGGTCTTGCATTGGTTATTGGTATCCCATCTGCAATGTCTCAAGGTTACAGTCATTTCTTTTCCAATCTTCACCTTTTTGGTAAAACAGGTTTTTTAGATATAGTTGATTTCTTGTTCGGTTCGTTTGCGCTAACGTTCGGTGGACTTCTGTTATCAATTTTCATTGGATGGAAATGGGGTGCAAAGAAAGCTACAGAAGAAATAACAATAGGATTTTCTTCTTCAAATTTGCTTTTTTTGAAAACATGGCGATTCTTAATTCGATTTATTTGCCCAGTTGTTATATTTCTCGTCCTTCTCAACATCTTTAATATTTTCTAATCAAATAGGAGTATCCTAATGGAAGAACTTTATTCACAGCTTGTTCAATGGATTGACCAAACTGCCACATGGATTTGGTCGTACATGGTGTATATTCTTTTTATCGTTGGCGCTTGGTTGACAATTAAAACAGGTTTTATTCAATTTAGAAAACTTGGTGATGGAGCAAAATTAGTTTTCAAAGGATTCATGGGGAAAAAATCCGAAGGGAAGCATGAAGGTGATGTTTCTCCGTTTGCTGCACTCTCGACTGCCTTAGCTGCAACAGTTGGTAATGGAAATATCGGTGGAGTTGCAACGGCGCTCTTTTGGGGTGGACCAGGTGCAATTTTCTGGATGTGGGTATGTGGGTTCATCGGGATGGCAACAAAATATGCCGAAGCTCTGTTGGGTGTGGAGTATAGAGAAAAACATCCTGACGGCACGATTGCAGGTGGACCTATGTATTACATTAAAAATGGATTGAAAAATAAACGGGTAGCTTTTTATTTAGCGGCTGCGTTTGCTGTGTGCGGCGCTTTTGCAGCATTATTCGGCACAGGTAATATGATGCAGGCAAATCAAATGGCTTTAGCTTTCAATGCTCAATTTGGTATTCCAAAAATAGCGACCGGGATTGTTATCACTATTTTAGTTGCGTTAGTAATTATCGGTGGAATCAAACGCATCGGGATGGTTGCTGAGAAATTAGTACCAACGATGATTATAATTTATTTTATTTTTGGATTTGTTGTTATCGTCGAACATTACGCTGAGATACCAAATGTATTCAAATTAATTTTTTATTATGCTTTTACACCATCTGCTGCGGTTGGTGGTTTTTTAGGTGCAACGGTAAGTCAAGCAATACAATTTGGTTTCAGAAGAGGATTACTCTCAAATGAAGCTGGCTTAGGTAGTGCGCCTATCGCCCACGCTGCCGCTCAAACCCCTTCTCCTGTCCATCAAGGTCTCATCGGTACTATGGAAGTTTTCATTGATACAATTGTTGTATGTACACTAACAGCGTTAATCAATTTATCAACTGGTATGTGGCAAAGCGGACTTTCTGGAACAGCGATGACCGCAGCTTCATTCTCTGAAGGTATTCCCTATTTAGGTGGTTTCGTTGTTGCTCTCGCTTCTTTTTTGTTCGGATACACTACTCTCATCGGTTGGTGTTATTATGGTGAACAATGTTTGAAATATCTTTTCGGCATTAAAATTACTTATGCTTATCGTATTGTGTACATCATCTTAATGTTCATTGGCTCGATTGCAACGATCGAACTTGTGTTTTTTGTTGGTGATATTGCCAATGCTTTCATGGCTCTTCCCAATTTAATTGCACTTGCACTACTAAGCGGAACAGTCGGTGTGTTAACGAAAGCATTCTTCAAGAAATATCCGAAGATTGAAATGTATAAAGCGGAGAATTAGATAGATGGTTAGCTGACCGGTCTCCGCAGTAGGCGAGCGTTCGTGTCCCCAATGGGTTGTAGACCAATCTGGCATAATAGACGAAATATAATATATCCATTTTTCTATTCAAATAATCCGTCCAATCATCAATCCAAATAACGTTCCACCAAGTATTATCCGGTAAAAAATGAATATGTAGGTTGTATGTTTCTGAAGGAATTTTAACAGG
>CAYYIJ010000016.1:0-33820 GCA_964471945.1 uncultured Chlorobiaceae bacterium | reverse complement strand
GCCAATACCAGCAGAATCAACAGCCCGCTCAAATACAGCTTGAATGCTTCTAACAGATAAGTGTTTATCATCTTTATTACCACTTGGAAACAGCCATCCACTTTTACCAAGATTATATGCCTGCCAGTAAACATGTAATGGTTTCAATAGAGCTTCAGATAATGGAGTGTAACGGTCTTTTTTACCTTTCGCACCACGAATGTGTATCAACTCACGTTCGGCATCAATATCTTCTATCCGTAAATTTACAACTTCACTCACTCTTAATCCACATGCATAAGCCATCATCAGCATAAGCCGGTGTTTAAAATTCTTCACCGATTGAAATATCCGTATCACTTCGTCTTCATTTAATATATCGGGTAATTTCTTTTCTTTCTTGGGTCTATGGATATCACCAATTTTAAATGTCATCTTTAGCATTTCAACATAATAAAACCGCAAAGCGTTAAATACCTGATTCACGGTTCCTGATGAAAAATTTTTATCTTCAATGAGATGCAAAAGATAAGTCCTGATTTCATCTGGTGTAATGTCTTTAGGATGTTGTGGATGTATGAATTGCAAAAATGATCTTATACTACTCTTATATGATTTGATTGTCTTGTGACTGTTTACCCCGTGAGATAGTTTTTTATTCTGTTCTTTATATATCGTTTTCCCCAGGCAGTTTTGAGATATTTCTCTCTGCTCGTCGCATCCTTTTGATTTAGACATCCTTCCCAATAAACAAGAATTAAAGGAATTCTCCTTTTTGTAGAAGAAACTTTTCCGCTGGCGTGTTCTTGCAATCTCTTGAGTAGGTTTGTTGTATATCCAACATAGAAATATCCATCTACAAGAGATTGTAAAACATAAACATAATAGTATTGAGTCTTGTTCATGAATATCTTTCACTTTGTTGTGGAAATTTATCTCACGGGGTGAATTCCGCAGCCGTAATTCTTTTTTAAGCTCTCCTATAACTTCTTCGTCATGTATGTTACCAATCTTTGTTACAGTCGGTTCTATAATAGTCGGGAACTGTTTTGTAAGTGCTGGATCAATTTCTATTTTCTTATGATCAAATACTTCTAGAACCTTATCTAAGGTATTTTTATTATTCGGGAAGCTCCATTGTCTTGATTCGGGATGCCATCTATGTCCAGGAATTTGTTTCAACTCTTGAATATATTTTTCGTTATAAGGGAATGTAATTGCCAAGCGATCAGATTGATCGAGGAAAATTTTAATGCACCTGGATTGATGTGAATTTTTCCATCTCCACTTGTTTTGAGATTCAGGAATACCAGTATTTATGTTTTCATTAAACAATTCTAGCCCAAAGATTTGTTGGGTATAGTATAACAAAATTCAAACTCTTTGTCAAGTATTTTTTTAGTTCGTGTGCTTAGAGATCGTTACCACGCAAAGGTAATTAGGGAAATTAAGAAAGCCGGTGTTATCTTACCATTGAAGCAAGCCTGGCTGAAAGGACAACGGAAAGGACACCGGCTATCAATATTTTCTATTTTACTACACTGCCCTCATCAATATCTTTCTCAATTGTAATAATTGCAAGATTCCCCGAATCATTTGAGGCAGCTAACAACATCCCACGAGATTCTTCTCCCAAAAGTTTAGCTGGAGCAAGATTGGCAACAACAACGATCTTCTTCCCTATAAGTTGTTCAGGTGTATAGTGTTGGGCAATTCCAGCAACGATCTGTCTCTCTTCAGAACCGATTGAAATTTGTAGTTTTACCAGTTTTTCCGATTTCGGAACCTTTTCTGCTGCCAGAACCTTTGCAACCCGGAGATCAATTTTCTGGAAATCTTCGAACGTAATTATATGTTTCATTGGGAGGTTATTAATATATTTTTGAATTAGCACATCTTCAATTTTAGAAAACAGAATAGTTGGAGAGCCAAGTATATGTCCAGATTTCAATGAAGGTGTTTCAGCACTCAACCAACCCACTTCCGAGGGCGTACCTGGAAGATTCAATATTTTCCAAAGATTCGTTGCAGCGAAGGGCATCACTGGTTCGATCAAGACAGCCAACGAACGAGTAACCTGCAAACAAAGATTTATTGTCGTAACACAACGTTCAGGATTTGCTTTCAATGTTTTCCACGGCTCGCTGTCGTTAAAATATTTGTTAGCAAAGCGTGCTAAATTCATTACCTCGAGTGTGCCATCCCGAAACCGATAATGCTCAAAATAATCACCGGCAGTTTTGGGAACAACTTTGAGTTGATTTAACAAACCTTCATCGAGTTCATTTAAGGAACCGAGTGCGGGAATAACACCACCAAAGTTTTTATGCGCAAATGTGAGTGTGCGATTTACAAAATTACCAAGAATATCCGCAAGCTCGTTGTTATTACGTGCTTGAAAATCTTTCCAATAAAAATCAGCATCGCGCGCTTCAGGAAGATTCATCGTCAGAGTGTAGCGAAGTGAATCGGGAGTGAATTCACCTAAAAACTCATCAACATCAATGCCCCACCCACGGCTCTTCGAAAATTTTTGCCCTTCAAAGTTAAGAAATTCATTCGCCGGAACATTTTCAGGAAGAATAAATTTATCGGTGCTGTTTTCATTCCATGCCATCAACATTGCCGGAAAAACAATGCAGTGGAATACAACATTATCTTTGCCTATAAACGCAACATATTTTGTCGATGAATCAAGCCAGTAATTTTTCCATGACTCTGATGTGTTATTATGTTCAGCCCATTCTTTTGAAGAAGAGATATATCCTAACACTGCATCGAACCAAACATATAAAACTTTATTCTCAAAACCTTCAAGTGGAACTTTCACACCCCACTGGAGGTCGCGCGTCACAGCCCTATCCTGCAATCCCTCTTTGAACCATCCTCTACAATATTGAAGTACATTTTCTTTCCACCCATCACGTTTATCGGCTGCCAAAATATAATCCTCTAACTTTTTCTGGTAATCACCCAGTGGAAAAAAAAGATGGGTAGTTTCACGAACAGTCGGTGTTTCCCCTGTAATTTTACTTATCGGGTTTTTTAGCTCGGCTGGGTTGAGAAACGTTCCGCACTTCTCACATTGATCACCGCGAGCTTCAGGGTTACTGCAGATAGGGCAAATTCCTTCAACATATCGATCTGGCAAAAACATATTTGCTTTCTCATCATAGAGTTGTTTCTCTTTTTTTTCTTTTAGAATACCAGCATTATAGAGTTTCAAAAAGAATTCGCTCGCTGTCTCATGATGGAGCGGCAGAGATGTTCGTGAATAGTTGTCAAAACTCATCCCGAATTTTTCAAATGCACTTTTATTCAACATATGATAACGATCAACGACAGCTTGAGGGGTTATTTTCTCTTGATCGGCAGTAATGGTAATAGGAACACCATGTTCATCTGAGCCGCAGATGAAAATAACTTCTCGTTTCATTGACCGTTGATAACGCACGTAGATGTCAGCTGGCAAATATGCTCCAGCCAAATGTCCTAAATGTATTTTCCCATTCGCATAAGGCAGCGCAGCCGTAACAAGTATACGCTTAAAATCTCGCTTCACTACAATCCTTTCTATGATGTTCCATCGACTGGTATGATTGTTTTAATCCGTACATCGTTTAATTTTAATTGTTAGATCTATTAAGATAAGTGGAATATAAACATTTTTATTGATAAGTGAAACAGCTCTCTCGATTAGTTCATGAGAAATTGAATAATTCCATCGTGGATATTTCACAACAAACTTATTCAAGGATTCATCCTCAACATTATTGACTATCCCTTCACTAAGCTTCATTGCATCATTTAACCATTGGCTTAATATTACAAGCATTTCCTCGATCTCGGCCTTCATATATGTTTTCATAATCTGTTCTATCTTGCCGACTAACTCTTGTCTCGACTTAAACAACATAATTCGAAAAAGGTCGACAGCAAATTGTTGGCGACTTAGCAAATCAGTATCTATGTACTGTAAAGCACGTGAAAAGTTACTTTTCGCAATACGGGCAATCACTTTTGCCCTATCATGTTCAATGCCTCGTTCCTCATGGAGCACCTTTTGTATCGTATCCTCATTCAATGAGTCAAATCGAATATGCTGGCATCGGGAAATAATGGTCTGTAAAAGCAAGTCCGGATGTGCAGTCAATAAAATCAAGAGTGTATCTTCATGCGGTTCTTCAAGAGTTTTTAGCAATGCATTAGAAGCTTCCTCATTCATTTTTTCTGCATCTATGATGATAAAAACTTTCTTCCCCCTCCCAGAAAGACTCATTGCAGCTTCCCTTCTGATCTCACGAATACTATTTATCTTAATCGCATTTGCCTTTGGAATTGAAATAATATGATAGGGATTTTGACTTTTGAGCTTAGTTTGTTCATGTATTAATGAAATAACATCATCTGATAACTTGTTAGTTGGTGAATCGTTCGATTTTTCATTCTTACCTACCGGTAACGGGAAAATAAGATTCAAATTTGAATGCTGAAGGAATTGAATATTTTTACAATTAGAACAATTATCACATGCTTGACAATTAGCCCGCTCGCAATTTAGCACCTTAGCAATTTCAATAGCCATCGCAAATTTACCAGAACCTTCAGGACCCGAAAAGAGATAAGCATGTGCTAACCGGTTGCGATTAAGAGAAGAAATGATAATCTCTTTTACGCGAGTTTGATCAATAACTTTCGTCCAACTCATTGGCAATCCTTAAAATACATGCCCGATACCGAAGTGTAAGACTCCGTCACTTAGAGTCTCGGCAAAAAACCTTTTCTGAAAAACAGATCTATTTCCTTCCTTCCGTAGTGGATCGTGTAACCGCATACCGTAATCAATTCGGAATGGCCCAAAGAAAGTAACGTACCTTAATCCAATTCCAGCGCCTATAGCGATATCTTTTGGTGCAAACTTTGTGATATCGCTCCAAATATTTCCGACATCGAGAAAATAAACTCCTAAAATATTTTCGAGGTTAATAAAACCAAATTTTCCCCAACCCTGGAAATGATTAACACGCATTTCAATATTACCTTCGAACACAAAATTGCCTCCAAATTGAATCAGTTCTGAAGGCATGGCGCCAAGTTCTCTTGCATTCCATCCGCGTACACTACCGCTCCCACCGGCGAAGAATCTCCGATTCAGTGGAATACTTACATCGCTGTTTTTACTTTCACCATATTTATTTTGGTACCCCGATTTCAATTTCCACGCGAGGATATTAAATTTTCGCCATGTCAAATCTTGGTACCAACGACCAAGGAGTGTGAGCTTATAGTACTGCGTAAACGGAAGTCCCGCCGTTATGCCTGGCAAATACTTTTGAAGAATACCAGACTCTTCGATTGATATACTGTTGAAAAATCCATCGGTCGGAGAGAAAATATCATTTGTTTTATCACGCTGTAAGGTCAAAGTCAATATAGAATTAAATTGAGGTTGATCTTCTTGTCGGAGTACTTTTAAAACCGATTCCAATTCTACAGTATCTTGCAGTATATCCGGACGCACACGTTCGAGTGTCCAATCTAAATATCCATATGTAAACATTGCAAATTGATTACTAAACCCGACTTTATTTCTCAAGATGGATAGAATGTATAGTTCTTGTTTCTCAGCACTCACACTCGATGTCCACGATGCACTTATTGATCTTGCAAAAAAGTAAGGTTGTAATACCTGAAATTGAAACTCGATTGCACCTTTGACTGATAAATCGCGCAGCCCTTTTTTATCAAATACATCATTAAAATTCCAGCGCTGAATATCTTGTGTTCGAATCCGCAAATTAGTGCTGAATGTCCTTGCATCACCGAAAAAGTTCCTATTTGTATAACCAAGACCGAGACCGAGATTGAAATAACCACCTTCATCTGATACAATAAATTCAGGAGAAATTTCATTCTTTGCACGAGGACGAATAAATATCTCAACAGGAAGTACGTTGCTTGATGATGAGTCGATAATACTTGGGTGATCTATCCTTGCCGATTCAAAAATGGTAAGTCGATTGAGATTACGTTCGCTGGAGATAATTTTTTCACGATTATACATATCTCCCGACTTAAAATCCAAATGTCTGATAACCAGCTTATCAACGAGATCTTTACGAGGTGGGTCTATCCTGATACTTGCATCACCTAAGGTGCAATATATCCCGAGGCTAAAAGTAAATTTGAGAAAGAAATTATTAGTCGATAAATATTCGTACGCCCCCGAATTTTCCGAATCATATCGTGCAGATGGATAGCCATTATTGGATAAGAAATCTAAAACGCGCGCAATTTCAGCAGAAGTTTTTTCACTAAGATAGGGTTCTCCTCTTTTAATAATAGATTCTTTAAAAAGTTTTAATTTGACACTATGCGGTAATTCATTTAATCCAACATACAATATACTATCAATAAAAGATTGTTGATTTTCTTCGATATTAAATAGAATAGTAATCCTGTTACGAGTGTAATCAAAAAGGGTATCATATGAAACGACTGAATGATAATAACCTCGACGTTGATAAAATGTTTGGAGTTGTTTAATGTCTTCACCAAGAATATCTGAATTAAAATATTCTGGTTTTGACCCGAGTTTTTCACTAATATTTCGATAAATAAATTGGGATAATTTTGACGGGGTCTCTTTAGAATGGATTATATTCTTAAGGTCGTCTGGTGTAATAACATTATTTCCTACGAATTTAATATTTATTATTTCGCTACTATCTTGTTCTTCGATGTAAGAAGTCATTCTAGCAAAAAGAATAATAGGTGCAAATAATATCAAAGTAATAACAGCTGCTATTTTTCTTGAGTTATAAAACATTCGTGTTAAAAATTAAAATAAAAAACCCATCCATGTTCGTTGCTGGATGGGTTATGGATAAATGTTCACCCCCTATTATCAGCAATGAAAAGAATTAATATTCATTTTCATCAGTAAAAAAGAAATCACTTTCCGATGGATAATCGGGCCAGATTTCTTCCATACTTTCATAGGGTTCGTCTGAATCTTCCAACTCATTTAAATTCTCAATAACTTCACTAGGTGCACCAGTTCGAAAAGCATAATCAATTAATTCTTCTTTGGTAGCGGGCCACGGTGCGTCATCGAGATACGAAGCAAGTTCCATGGTCCAAATCATATTATAATCTCCTCATTTTCTCTGATAAATACTGTCAAATGATGATTATCTTGAAACAATTTGTTTTCTCGAACTAATAATATCTAAATTTTCAAAAAAGAAATCCATTGGATTTAAGCAAACACCATTACGCCGAACTTCATAATGTAAATGAGGTCCGCTTACCAAGCCCGATCTGCCGCTTTTTGCAATTACATCGCCACGCTTTACACGTTGTCCATTGCGAACAAGAACTTTTGATAGATGTGCATATACAGTTTGGTAACCGTATCCATGATTGATAACAATTACGATACCAAATCCGCTTCCACTATGTCCAGCTAACTGGACAGTACCGTCTCCTGTAGTTACGACTGGGGTTCCAACATCATTCACTATATCGATACCTTCATGTTTTTTTGAAATTCCCAATACCGGGTGTAGCCTCATCCCATAGCCTCGTTTAGAGTAGAATCCTGTCATCGGTTTTATTGTCGGAAGTGCAGCAAAATATCCCTTATTCATCTCATGTTTTTCTACAATCTGCTTATAACTTTGTTCTTGAACTTTCATTTCACTTGATAATTTCTGGAGCATCTTTTGAATCGATTGTAGTGCTAGTGAGGAATTATCTGAATCGAGTGTAAATTCGGTTTCATCTATTGCACCACCGGTACCCGCCGATCTTGTCTCCGCGTCCAATGTCGGAAGATCAACCAACAAGCGTAATTGATTCCCTTGATCCTTAAGCTTACTTAACGTACCTTCTAGTGCACGCGTTCGATTAGTGAATGTAATCAATTGATCTTGCAATATTCGATTTTGAAGCACTATGGATTTTATGCGAGAGTTACCTAAAACAAAAAAATTATTAAAAGCGTAGTTAACAGCTAATATCAACGTTAAACCCAGAATAACTGAACCTATAATCGTTGCGAAAACCTTCGTCCGGAACCATTTTATCTCTTGAATTTGCAGATGTTCGTCCGAATAATAGAATTTTATATGTCTCTTTTTAATAAACATGTGGCTCAAAGTTAAAAAATTTTTTGATGTTTGTCAAGTTTTTTTTTACAAAATGTGATTTTTTACTCAAAATCATGCTCAAAATAGTCAATTGCACGCTCCCCAATTTGTTTATTTTTCTCAGAAATCACAGTTTCGAGCCGTTTTGCAAATTCTTTTGCCGCATCATAACCATAGTGCTTTAAGAGGTAATTTAATGCAATAACCTCACAAATGACGGTAACATTCTTTCCTGGAAATATCGGGAGTTTGACGCGGGGTACTTGAACATCTAAGATCGAAAACGCTTCGTAGTCTAAACCTGTTCGAGTATAATCGGAATTTGGATCCCAATCCATTAATTCAACTACAATCTCAACACGTTTTTGGAAACGAATTGCACGTATACCAAATATACTGCGAACATCAATTAATCCAAGCCCTCGGATTTCCATATAATGTTTAACAAGATCGGTACCCGCTCCCATAAGTATGCCCTCTCCTTTTCGTGTTATCATGACGACGTCATCTGCAACCAAACGCTGCCCTCGCTCTACCAGATCGAGTGCAATTTCACTTTTCCCTATCCCCGAACGACCAATCAACAAGAGGCCAATACCATAGACATCAACAAATGACCCATGCACAACGGTCTGTGGTGAAAACTGATCGTCAAGAAAATCACTTAGAAAATATACGAGCTTTGTTGTTTCGAGCGGCGTTTGAAATATAGCTATACCATTTTCCTTAGCTACTTTTAAAAACAAATCGTCAACTCGATTATTATTCGTTATAATAACGCATGGAACTTCGAACTTAAAGATATTTTTGAGCGATAATTCACGTTGAGATTCTGTAAGCTGATCAAGGTAACGCATTTCAGTATTTCCACAAACCTGAACACGATCAAAACGAAAAAGTTGAACGTAACCTGCTAATGCTAATCCGGGACGATGAATATTTTTATCGCGTATCTGTCTCGTGAAACCATCCTCTCCGGTTAGAGATCTAAGTTTCAATCGTTCCTTGTTGCTTTCAAACAAAGAACCAATCGATATATTCTCTTTTATTGTTTCCCTTGCTTCTTTTAGCGTCATTCGTCTTTTCCTTCAATAACGATTTCTTCCTTAACTCGTCTTAATGTTTTTTTGTTTTTCTTTCTAAGCTTTGACTTATATTTTCCAAGTTGCCGTTCAAGTTTTTCAACGGCTAATTCGATCGACTTGTGGAAATCATCAGATTTCTCTTTTGCTATTAAGCTTGTTCCTTGAACATGTAATGTAACTTCAGCGATTTTTTGGCTGTTCGTGCTTTTCTCATAACTTAAAATTATATCACATCGAACTATTCCATCATAAAGTCTATCGAGTAGTTTTATTGACTCTATAGCATGATCTTTAATTGTAGCATGTGCTTTAAATTTCCTTGCGGTAAAATGGATGTCCATAAGTGTCTCCTTTAAATAATGGCTATGCCTTTGGATGAGCCTGTTTATATATACGCTTTAACTTATCGACAGTTACGTGCGTATATAGTTGAGTTGTTGATAAATTTTCATGACCTAGTAATTCTTTCACTGCACATAGATCTGCCCCACGATTTAGTAGATGTGTAGCAAAGGTGTGTCGGAGAATGTGAGGACTTTTTTTTTCAATTTCGGAAACTCTCTCGATATTTTTCTTAACTATTAAATAAACACCTTTGGGATATAAACGCTTTCCTCGAGTGGAGAGAAATAATATGTTGTTAACGCTTGATTGTGTATTTGGAGCAAATAATTTCTCACGAACTTTGAAATAACGTTTCAAAGCTCCTATTGCATTTTTACCGATGGGGATAATTCTTTGCTTGCTCCCCTTCCCCGTTACTTTAACTGTACTGTTCCAAAAATCAATATCATTAATATTGAGCGAGATAAGCTCGTTCACCCTCATCCCTGTACTATATAACAATTCCAATATCGCCCGATCACGTACTCCTCCAACACCTGAATCCACGGGCGAGTTCATTATGCGCGCTGCTGATTGCTCATCAAGAAACTCAGGCAACATTTTAGGAAGTTTTGGTGTAACCATATTTGAAGCTATATTTACATTAACAAGTTTTTGTTTGACTAAATATTTATAAAAAGAACGTAATGATGCTAGGTTCCTGGCAACTGTTCGCTTGCTTTTACCTTTTTCAAGAAGATCGCCCAAAAATAATCGGAGAGTAAGATGATCAATTTCTGAAACTGAATAGTCAGATCGGGAAAAATGCTTGCTTAGAAAACCATTAAAGCTGATAAGGTCATCCTCATACGAAGAGACGGTATGAGGAGAATATTTTTTCTCAGTTCGTATATATTCTAAATATTTCTTAATCTGGTCAATCATAAAGTGAAAACTTAAATAACAGCCTTGGCTTCAACTATTTTAACTTCAGCTTTGCATGAAGGACATTTCAGATACTCCCCACGTTTTTCTGAATATTTCAAGAGCATATACGGTGAACCACATGTTTCACATCGTTGATTGGACGGTTTGTTCCATTCTGCGAAATCACATTCAGGATACCGTGAGCAACCATAGAAAATCCTATTACGTTTTGTTTTTCGTTCGATCACATCACCCACCTCACATTTCGGACATTTGATTCCCATAGATATTGGTTTTGTATTGCTGCACTTCGGATAATTTGAACAACCAAGGAATGTACCAAAACGACTTGAACGCACTACCAAGATTCCCCCGCATAATTCACATTTTCCCCCTGTTATATTTTGAATTTTTGCTTCATCTTCAGGTAGTGGTTTCGTATTTTTGCACGTTGGATAACCACTGCAAGCCATGAATTTTCCATTTCGTCCCCACTTGATGATCATCGCTTTACCACAAAGAGCACACGGTTCATCAGTTATTTTTTGAAGCGATTTTTTTATTGCAGATGTCTTTTTCGATGCTTTCTCCAACGATTCGCTAAACGGAAGATAAAAATCGTCTAATACCTTTTTATATTCATATTTTCCAGATGCTATTGTATCGAGTTCTTCTTCCATCTTGGCGGTGAATTTAACATTGAAAATGTGAGGAAAATTTGTTGTAAGTAATGTATTCACTTCCATTCCGAGTTGAAGAGCAAAAAGTTTCCTCTCTTTTTGTTCTACATATTTCCGATCAATAATCGTACTTACGATCATTGCATAAGTGCTCGGTCGCCCAATACCTAGGGTTTCGAGTGTCTTTACCAAACTGCTTTCGGTATAACGAGGAGGTGGCGATGTTTCGTGCCTGTGTGGAACGATGCTATTCAGAGCCGCAGATTCGTTCTTTGAAAGTGTAAGTGGAAGTTTTTCGTCTTTAACTTCTTCATCTTCCTCCTCCAGTTGTTCACCCTCAATATTTATTGAATCATCATAGACCTGCATGAATCCTCTGAATGTATATTTCGATGCAGTTGCTTTAAATAAGAAAATCCCACCCTCCACCAATACTGTAGTGATCTCAAGTTTTGCTGCTTCCATCTGGCAGGCAACAAAACGATTCCAGATCAATTCATACAATCGGAATAAATCTTTATCAAGATACTTTTTCACTCTATTCGGACTAAATTTTATCGATGTTGGTCTAATTGCCTCGTGTGCATCCTGTGATGTTTTCTTCTTTCGATATATATTCGGGTGTTTGGGTAGATATTCTTTTCCATAAGTAGAAGTAATGAAGTCACGTACCTCACTTACAGCATCATTGCTTAAACGTGTCGAATCAGTACGCATGTATGTGATAAGACCCACCAATCCTTCATCCCCGATCTCGACACCCTCGTAAAGTTTCTGGGCTAATTTCATTGTCCGACTTGCCGAGAGCCGTAGTTTGCGTGATGCCTCTTGTTGTAGGGTGCTTGTAATAAATGGGGGAAACGGATTTCGCTTTGTTTCTCTATTCTGGATATCTGAGATTAAAAATAATTGCTTTTGAATTTCCTCAATATACTTTACCGCTGCATTCTGAGTTGGAATATATGTGTACCTATCCGTTGTACTTTTGTGCTGAATCTCTGCAAGTGCATCTTTCGACGGTACGATTAATTCTTTACTTTCAATCTTAAATAACTTTGCATAAAACGAATCACCTTCAGCCGTTTTGAATTCACCTATTATTGACCAGTATTCAGTAGGGATAAAACTTTGAATAGCTTCTTCCCGCTCACAAATCAACCTCAGGGAAACCGATTGTACCCTGCCGGCAGATAGACCATAGAAAAGTGTTTTCCAGACGAATGGACTGACCATGTAACCGACAATCCTGTCCATAACTCTTCGTGCTCGCTGGCTTGCCACTAAATTATGATCTATTTTTTTAGGATCCTTCATAGCTTCTGTAATACCACGGTCAGTAATTTCATGAAAAAGAACGCGATAAACATTATCATTTACTCCATCAATCTCTTCAACAATATCCGCTCCTATCGCTTCACCTTCACGATCAGGATCGGTAGCTATATAGATTGTCTCCGATCTGCGAGCAGTTTCGCGTAAGTTTATAATAACTTCTTCTTTTCCATTGATGGTCTCGAATGTTGGAACATAACCGGCATCGATGTTTATACCCAAATTACTCTTCGGTAAATTTTTTATATGACCGACCGATGCCTGAACAACGTAGTCCTTGCCTAAATATTTATTGATCGTCTTTGCTTTCGCTGGAGACTCGACGATGATTAATGATTTTTTCATCTATTTAAAATTTTCGTAAGAAATAAATTCTCTCTCTTTGTCATACGCTCTCGTTGCCATTTGGCAATGTCTTCATATCCGATGAGATGTAATAAACCATGAACAACCAAACGAGCAATTTCTTCTTTAATTGAAATGCATAATTCTTTGGCTTGGCGGCGAGCTTGATCCAGATTGATATAAACTTCGCCCTCTATTCGTTTATTGATTTCACTGAGCGGAAAACTAATAACATCGGTTGTATATCGATGGTTTAGAAATGTTGCGTTTAGTTTTTTCATTATTTTATCTGTTGTGAAAATAATATTTATTTCAACTGATAAGACTGATTCTTTTCTGAGAACATATCGGGCGGAACGAATAGTTCCATTCCGAGGTATCTTATATTTTGGATGATCATTGAATACATTTATTTTGATCATTTCGGTCTTGACGGTAATATTGTTTCAGAAAGTGATAATGCGATTCCAGACAACATTACTTCAGGTCCTAAACGAGTAAAGTCACCTGAAAGGATTTCTTTGTCGAGGTTAGCATATAGCGAACAACCACATTCCTTTTCCACTATTAAACCCGAAATCTTCCCTTGATATTCACTTATGAAAGTAATCTCATTCAACATTTTACTAACGACATAACCAGAACAAAAGTGAAGTTGAAGATGAGTTGTCGGAGTGTATACTGATATTAAATTTCCATTTCGTTTACCGATTTTGATATTCGGATAAATCTCGAGTGATAATCTCCTCGGCGTTCCTTTTTTGCCTATTTTAAACCTGTAATTATTTCCATTGTGTTTCGGAACGACAGCGAGAATACGACTTATCTTCTTAATGTCACTTTCTTTGAAGTTAAATGACATTTGGTGAAAACCCTTTCTAAATACATTTATGAAAATCCCCGATGATCGATTAACTACTGAATAAAATCTTCGGGGGAAAACAGTAAATTGTAACTATGATACTACTGTAACGTTTGCCGCTTTCAAACCTTTCTTGCCTTCAACAACATCGAATTGAACGGACATCCCCTTTTTAATGGTTGTAAAATCATGACCTTTTTTCATATCAGAAAAATGAACAAAGATATTAGCCCTGCCACCCTCCGGGGTGATAAAACCAAACCCTTTTTTGTATCCAAACCATTTTACTTTATCTGTCGTCAAAACAGTGTACCTAATTTATTTGTATAGAGACTTCTGAAAAATAAGATAAAAGTCATGGTGAGCCTGTCGAACCATGACAATTTACTACAATTTCACGCTTCGACAAGTAAGCCTAAGGCTTACAAGCTCAGCGTGACAGTTTTTATTAGTATAAAATAATTTTTCAGAAGTCTCTTGTAAATATTTATCTATGTCAATATAACAACTGATGCCTATAAATGTCAAATTAGAAATTTTATATTTCTATTTCCATTCCCTCAGCCGCAGCAAGGCAATCGAATTTATAGTGGCGGTTTCTAATTTCTTTTTTACATGTTTTTAAAATATCGTCTATCTTATCGTCACTATGGCTCGGATCATGATGGAAAAGAACCAACCTTTTTACCTTTCCTTCAGCAGCGGCTTTCAATGTGAAAAGATAATGAGAATGACCCCAACCAACTCGATCTACATATTCTTCCGGTGTATAAGTAGCATCATGTATCAAGACGTCGGCGTTATGAATAAAATCGAAAATCCGCTGATTAGGATCAGACTTAGACCGAGAATATTTTTCGATAATAACTTTTTCGACATTACGCATCGCTTGTGCAACGCGCCGATCAAAAGGTTCGTTATCACTAATGTACACAATCGATTTTCCACCATGTGTGATACGATATCCCATGGCGAATGTAGGGTGGTTCACATATATCGTTTTTACGGTCGCATCGAATACAGAAATTTCCTCTTCCTCAACATGACAAAAATTTACGGTTGCCTTCAATTCGTTTAGCTGGATCGGGAAATAAATTTTATTCATTTGATCTGATATCATTTTTTGTAACGAGACCTTATCTGTCGAACCGCCTACGATTGTTAACTCGTTACCTGATACAAATGCAGGTTTAAAAAAGGGAAACCCCTGAATATGATCCCAATGAGGATGAGAAATAAGCAGATATGCTTTTACTGATTCTCCATCCTCGATCAATTTTTCACCCAAATTTCGGATTCCAGTTCCAGCATCAAGGATTATTAATTCGCCATTCCCTAAACGCAACTCGGTACATGGAGTATTGCCACCATAGCGGAAAGTATATTTCCCGGGTGTTGAAATAGAGCCGCGTGTTCCCCAAAATTTTAATTTCATTTTATCCCTTCGATCCACCCCCATGGTTAATAAATCTGGGAGGCGACCACCCGTTCCTTTTCCAGCTTATTAATTCGATATGAATTTTACCGATCAACACTTTCATTTTAGCCATTATCGGAACACAGGCAGCATCACGGCTAAACCACCCTTCGAAACCACCAGTCAGGCCAAAAACCCCCGTAAAATTGGCTTCACCTTCTATGTATACAACGTCAATAGGATATTTTACCGCATCGATCTCACTTTTTACTTGTGATCCAACAAAATTAATATATGTATTCCATTTTTTTTCATTTACCACTATAGGTATATGTCTTTGTTGGGGTGTGAGAGCATTTTTCCGTGCATAGAAAAAGATCGAGAGCCCATCTTGTTGAACAGTATCGACAATAATAGTATCTCTCTTATCTACTTTTCCACCTTTCCAGATGCTATTCTCGATGTACATTCTACGATTCGGATAATCGAAATCGTAGAAATATGATACCCATTTACCATTTTCCTTTTCGCGTGCAAAGAATTGGTTTGAGTAAATTGCAGGATGAATATTGGTCTCAAAAACGGCATGAAGATCAACGAATGGGATATCTTTATACGAATCAATGTATGCAATCGCTTTATATCCTGACTTATCTTCGTTTTTATTTTCAACCTGGACGATACGCACCTGACCGATATCGATTCCTAAATAGCTTACATTATACGTCAACTCCTCACCTACTTGAAAAACCGAATCATGAAAGATAGGCTCGAAATTTCTTGAATCATCAGAAGCGTGAAGTGGAAGCTGAATCCACCCTTGGGTGAAAATGAAAACAGCAACTATTATTATTTTAACTTCGACCTGCACCGATTCGCACAGCAACTGTTAGCGAAGTCCTGCGATTTTTTCAGCTTCAGGGAAAAGCGACAACGCTTTATGAAGTTGAATATCATCTGCTCGTACAACGGAGTACCATCCTTCATTACCCCAAATTGATCGAGCGATTTCTGCTTTAATCCGTATCTTGATATTCTTTTTTTCTTGATCATAATTTGAAGCGGTATCGAGTGCAATGCCTTTATTCTTGGACAATACTTCAAAATCACGCATAATTGCATCGTCGATCTCGAAATTGTTATTAAACTTTTTCAAATCTTTACCATAGTCTTTATGAAATTGTTTACCACTCTTATCCATATAAGCTAAGGAGAACTCTCTGAAAATACCTTTTCCCCAAATTTGGATAAAAAGTGGTGAAGCTTTTTCACTTCTTATAATGAAATCGGGCGTAATACCACCACCGCCATATACTGTCCGTCCTGATGCAGTTTTAAATATGGGTTTTGTGGAATCTTTCTCTTCTTTTTTGTCGAGAATCATACCTTCTATTTTGTGTTCAATATTTATTCCCTCTTCCTCATCGCGTTCATATGCAGCTCGGCGATAAGCATCTATATCTTTACCGTAAGGTCTCTGAATCAAGCGTCCTGATGGAGTATAGTATCGGGCGATTGTTAATCGAAAAGCTGATTTATCTGGTAACTCGAATTGACGTTGAACCAATCCTTTTCCGAACGTTGTTTCTCCGACGATCAATCCTCGATCCCAATCCTGTACAGCACCCGAAACAATCTCACTTGCTGAAGCGGAATTAGTATTTATCAAAATAATTAACGGGAAATCCGCGAATTGACCTGTGCCTGTACTTTTATACTCTTCAACAAATTCCTGGCGACGCGCTTTTGTGTAAACAATTATTTTCCCGGCACCGGCTAACAATTCATTCGCCATCTTCACAGCTTGGTCCATAAATCCACCGTTGTTATTACGGAGGTCGATGATCAATTTTTTCATTCCCGCATTTCGAAGTTTTATCAGACCTTCTGCAAACTCATTGTATGTTGTCGCTGAAAATCGATTCACGCTAATATAGCCAACGTCATCAGTAATCATATACGAAACATCGACACTGTAAAGAGGAATTTTATCCCGCACTATGTCAAAATCAAAAAGATTTTTTTCTCCAATGCGATAAATTGTAACTTTTACATTCGTTCCTTTCGGACCCCGTAATTTTTTTGGTACGTCTTCTCTTTTGATGCCGATAGCTGTAGTGTCGTTGATTTTTACAATTTTATCACCCGCGAGAATTCCGAGCTGCTCACTAGGACCACCAGCTACAGGCATAACGACAATTAAAGTATCATTGATAACATCGAATTCTACTCCGATTCCCTCAAAACTACCTTGAAAATCTTCAGTGACTCTGGTTAATTGTGATGCTGGAATGTACACGGAATGCGGATCAAGGTTCGACAACATACCATTAATCGCAGATTCGACTAATTTTGGTGTATTAACAGTGTCAACATAAAACTTCTCGGCATATATAATAACATCCTTAAATTTATTCAACTGCTCGAAAATATTATCACCAGAGATTAAATTATTGATTTGGGTTCCCAATAAAAGGGCAAATATAAATAAAATTCCTACACTTCTTAGAGAAAATCTTTTTTTCATGAAAAATCCTACAAATAAATTTATGTTATCCTTTGAAATAATATCCAAAATCCTTATGAAAGTCAAATATCTATCGAATCGGTTTCCAATGATCGACTAGTGAGCGGTGAAAAATTAATACACTGATAGCATTTAAAAACCACAGTATTGTGATCCATAGATAACCATATTTCCGAAATCGTCGGGGAGACTCGAAAACAGTTAGTGTTCTGATGAATTTTATCTTCCCAAACTTCTGCATGCGTAAAAATAAATCGTAATCCTCACCAGCAGCAAATTTCGGATTGTACCCCTTAACACGCTCGAAAATTTCTTTTCGAACAATATGACATTCACCTCGTCCCGCCCCCATTCCAAATAAATTCAATAACCAAAAATAACCATTATAAAAATTATGAAACACCCGATCCCCACAATGCTGTTCTTCGGGATAAATATTCACATTACAAGTAGCTCCTACAATCATCCGATCCTTGATTACTTCCAGTATCTTTAAGAAAAACTTTTGGGTGTCTTCAATAACCACATCTGCATTGATGAAAATAATAATTTCACCTTTGGCATCTTGGGCACCCCGATTTCTGCCAATAGAGATATTTTGTATTTCTTTTTCATTATGTATAATAACTTTATCAGCAAGTTTAGCGGCTAATGTTATCGTTTTATCGGTACTGCCTCCATCGCTAACTATTATTTCAAGATTAAATTGCTCACGAAGTACGGGTGAAAATTGAGTTAATGTGCGGGTTATTATTTTCTCTTCTTGAAGAGTTGGAATTACGATACTTATTAATGAAGTATGCTTCAAAAACTCACAGTCCTCCGACATATCAATTTATTTTTCATTCGTCTAAGTACAAGGAGGGTAACCACTATTTACACACATTCTCCCGATAAAAGTAAATTCTTTCGGAGGGGCAATAATATAACCAAGCCTAGGAAAAACCTGCAGTGATACTTCAATCACAAAATCTTCAGGATTCGAACAAATGACATTGTTCCAACAATACCTTTTTAGTGCATATAAGAAATCCATCTCATTAGGTAGATAGATTCCATCATCATTGCGTACATCCCAATATACATCCATCGAAAATCTTTGACCGGGCAACAGCATCATCTTACTTTTGTGAACGATCTCTCGGTTTGTTATATTCTTTTCATTTAAATATAAAGTTCGGAATCGAAGTGGTTTTCTTTTCCACCAAATCCTCATTGAACCTTTAATATCAACACTATCCCAAAAAACTTCGTCATGTATATTTTCTCCGACAAGGGTGATACGAACTTTTTGTTGACCAGGGCGTGCAATATGATCATTTAATTGTTCAACAAGTGTAACATTTATCGCCAGAACTTTCTCTGGTGGCACATAAACAGGGAGCGATTCTTTACATCGTGGTGCAAACAGCACAACAATGAGAATAACTATGTTTAGAATCGTTTGTAATGTAAATCTTTTACATTTCATATCTTATCCCGATAGAAAAACGACGAGGTTCGTAGTAAGCTGAAGGATCCCCGAGCTGCCCACCGATTTTGCCATTTGAATCTGCCCATTTTGGATTTTTTGAATTAAAAAGATTCCTGATGTCACCATACAGTTGAAATGACATCGGAGTGCCGAACGAAAAACGTTTGGAAAATTTCATATTGAAATTATTGTTTGCCGGCAGGCGTGCATTATTGGGGCGAAATGATCTTGAAGTATCTTCCGCTGTGTAACCATCTTTTGTCGGGAAATATGTATAAGGTTTACCAGAGCTGTACGACCACAAAATATTACATACGATATTATATGGTAAATTAGCATCTATTACAAGTTTGATAGCATGTAATTGATCCCAACTCAATGGATATGGTTCGTTTAATATTGGAAAACCCCATTGATGTAAATTAATTCCTTGATTGACATAATCGCTGACTCCTTCAGTTCTCATCAAAGAATAAGAAATTGAACCTGAGAATCTCTCTCCAGGTCTTCTTGAAAGAAAGAATTCGATCCCATCTGCAGTTGCGAATGCATTATTAACATATTCTGCAAAACCAAAATCACCTGCTGCACGCGCTTTCGATGGTAAAAATGTTTTTGAATCGATCTGGTCTATAAACTCTTTTTTAAAATAAGTAACACTTAAAAGCGTCATCGGATCAATTCCATATTTAATCCCGAGTTCCCATGCATGTGTTCGTTCCGGTTTTAGATCCGGGTTACCAACCAACACACCTACACCACTACGCAATTGCTGCGGATTGATTCCCGAGTACAAATAATCGAATAAGGGGAATTGAAAATAATGCCCGTAATTCATTACCAGGAGCATATCCCACATCAATGGAAAAGACAAACCCATTCGTGGACTCAACTGTTGCTTGAGTGATGCTTTTGTATATTTCTTTACTTGTGATTGATATTGATTCGAGCCAGTATCTGGGTTAACATATTCAACGACTGGTCTTTGGCTTTGCGGATCAAGGAAATCCCATCTAAAACCAAGATTGACAACGGCGCCATCTTTATCAACCTCCAATTTTTCCTGTATGAATGCACCGCCTGTTCGCGGGTAGTAGTGGTACATCGAGCTATAGTTAAGAAGGACATCGTCAGGTATCACTTTTCCAAAATAGGTTTTTTGTGGTTCATATTTTATGACATCAGAAAAAATATCGTATTGATTAATTTCAAAACCAGCTTTAAGAACATTATTTGCATTCGGTTGATACACAACATCAACTTTCCCTGTGTAGATATTTTGCCTCGAATCTGACCACCACGCTCTATTTCCTTTTACAATATATTCGAGAAAAAAATCATACTCATAAGCGGTTGTATCTATATCGTTTTTATTTTTTCCAATCTGAGATGTCAGATAGTAGTGACTCAAATTTATAGAATAATGGAGTTGTTTATTTATTGTATGACCGAACGTTAAGGTCGATCTATTAGATGAGCGATCCCTCGGCGGTAAACCATCGAGATTGAATCTCCAACTAAATTCATAATCTCGCCATCGTCTGATAGAATATATATCCTGAACTGTAAGATGATGCTTTGATGACATCACATAATCCAGCTTTACCATACCGCTGAGATCGGTAGAAACTGGAGATTTAAAAAAATTATCAAAATCCTGCCACCATCGAGTATCAGTTACTTGAAAAGTATTCGCTGTAAAAAAATGAAGTTTATCTTTAAACACTGGACCCGCTAAAGTTCCCTCAATATCAGTCGTTTTGTTGTGTTGGTAATTCCAACCCCCTGCTAACCAATTATCTTTCTCCATGCGTATTATAAAAGAGTGTCTATTAGAGCCGCGCCGCGTGATAATGTTGATAACTCCAGATAGCGCATTCCCATACTCAGCTTCGAACCCACCTGATTGAATTGAGAATTCGGTGATTGAAGTTTTTGGTATCGAACTTCCCATTCCACCCCCGATGACATCTTGCAGAGGCAAGCCATCAACTAAATATACAACCTCTGTTGTCTTACCACCGCGCACGTTACCCTCTGCGGTAACGCTAGGAAATAATGTTATAATATCTTGGACACTTCGAATAGGTAATTTCTCAACTTGCGATGAGCCAATAGAAAAATTAGTGCTTGTGACGTCTTTCTCTATTAATGGGCGCTCTGCGGTTACTTCAACCTCGCTCAATTCAATTTCACTTGGGACAAGTTCGACTGAAATCCTCGTTCGCAATCCCACACGGACAACCACAGATTTGTACATCATGGGTTGAAATCCAACATTTGAGATACGAAGGTCATAAATACCCGCCTCTAAATTATTAAGTTGAAAGTTTCCGTCTGTGTCGGATGCCGTACCCTGCGCTGTGCCAGCAATCATTACGGTTACACCTATGAGTGGCTCTCTTGTTTCTTTGTTTATCACCCTGCCTTCGAGAATACCGTTCGTCCCTGCATAAACATCAGTGAACCTAAAAAAAATAATAACAAGGGAAATTAAAAGTCTCATTGTTAATGTTCTGGTTTCATCTGTGGAAAAAATATTACATCCCGAATAGAATCTTGATTTGTGAACAACATCGTTAGACGGTCGATCCCTATCCCTAATCCCGCTGTAGGCGGCATGCCATATTCTAAAGCACGCAAGTAATCTTCATCAAGATTTTGTGCTTCTTCATTTCCTTTCGCACGCATTTTCATTTGCTCTTCGAAACGATGTCGTTGGTCGAGCGGATCATTCAATTCGCTAAAGGCATTACACAATTCTTGCCCATTTGCGATTACTTCGAATCTCTCCACTAATCCCGGTTTACTTCGATGTTTCTTTGCAAGAGGCGACATTTCAATAGGATAATCAATAATAAAAGTCGGTTGAATAAGCTTTGGCTCGACCAATTCACTAAAAATTTCATCTATTATCACACCGCATCCGGAATTCGGTTCTACATCGATGTGCAGCTTTTTCGTAATGTTCAATAATTCCGCTTCTTCTTTTCCTGATAAATCAAAACCAGTATATTCGCGAATTGCATCAAACATCGGAATACGCTTCCAAGGTGATTTAAATTCGATTTCATGCTTACCCACACTCCAGCTTGTAGCTCCATTTACCTCGACAGCGGCTGTACTTATTAGCTCCTCTACAAAATCCATCATCCAAAAATAATCTTTATAGGCAACATACAATTCGAGCATAGTGAATTCCGGATTGTGAGACCGGTCCATACCTTCGTTTCTAAAATCTTTGGCAAATTCATAAACACCATCGAAGCCGCCGACAATAAGTCGCTTAAGATATAATTCATCAGCTATTCTGAGGTACAAATCAACGTCTAATGTATTATGATGGGTAACGAAAGGACGAGCAAAAGCACCACCATACATTGGCTGAAGAATAGGGGTTTCAACTTCTAAGTAACCATGATGATCAAGAAATCCCCGAATTGATTGGAAAAGTCGCGCTCGTTTAATAAAAACTTCTCTAACTTTTTCATTGACCACTAGATCAATGTACCGCTGACGATACCGAAGCTCTTTATCTGAGAATGGGTCGTATACAATCCGATTCCCTTGTTCATCAATTTTCTCTTTCACAATTGGAAGTGGCCGTAACGACTTCGCCAAGACCTCATACCTATTTGCATGAATCGATATCTCTCCCATCTTCGTACGAAAAACATATCCTTCAACACCGATGATATCACCGATATCCAATAATTTGAATAATTCATAAGCTTCACCGAGATCATCACGTTTAAGATATACTTGAATCTTTCCCTCAGTATCTTGAATATGGCAGAACGATGCTTTCCCCATTCGCCTTATCGACATGATCCTTCCGGCTATGGAGACATTGTGTTCAGAACCATCATCTTTGAAATTCAAGATAGTTTCTTGAGAGTAATCTGTACGATTAAAATTATGTGGATACGGATTAATATTATTTTTAATAAGCTCATCAAGCTCAACCCTCCGACGAAGCATTAATTCGTTTAGTTCTTCATGATGAGATTTGTCTGTAGAAAATTGTTGGTTAACATCCATGATATATTGATGGGTAAAAACTTATAGTATCCAAAAATAGCAAAAAAGTGGTTAAGAAACAAGAAATAGATAGGTTAAATTAGCGGACAAGGAGCATTTTCTTAATATCCACAATTTCAGAGTTCACAATTAAACGGGCAAAATACAAACCACTCGAATGATCTATTGCATTCCATGCGACAGTATATACCCCGGGTGGTTTCTTTTCATCCAGAAGAACAGCAACCTCATGTCCCAAGACATCATATATTTTTATACTCACCTGGCTTAAATCGGAAATCTCAAACCTCAGTTCAGTTTCAGGATTAAATGGATTGGGATAGTTTTGGTAAAGAACTGGCGAAGTCGGGAATTTTAAATAGACGGATCGTACATCTGTTACTGCTTGGTTGGTTTGATAAACACCATTTCGATAAGTTCCAGCGATGATATTCCTTTTATTATTCATCGTCAAGCTTAGTATCACATTCCCTTGTAATCCAGCCGATATCCATTGTTGTCCATTATTTGTTGACCAATAAAGTCCATTATATGTACCAGCTAAAACATTATTCTGTCCCTCACAAAGGATTGAATATACATAGGTATTCGCAAACTGAAACTGGTCCCAGCTACTACCATCATTGTTCGACAAAAATACTCCACCGAATACACCAACATATATATGCCCATCCTCATTCACCGAAATTGTTTGAATATCGTCACGTACTAAACCACAACTAATCCATGATATTCCATCATTAGCCGTTTTAAACACTCCATCCTTTTGAGTTGCGACATAAACAATACCTGAATTGCTTCTTGCGAGAAAGAGAGCTTTTGAATTTACCAACCCTGATGATACCCAACTATTTCCATTATCAGTCGATTTATTGACACCTACATCGGTTCCCATATAAAGCGTGCCATTTGTATTGATGATAACAGAATAAACAGGACCACCTCTCAACCCATTAGATTGACGAACCCACGTGGAACCATCATCAAAGGATTGATATAACCCATTATCAGTTCCAGCGAATAGTGTTGTATTGTTTTCACTGAACGAATAAATATTATTAGGAACAAAACCGTAGGGGAACTGTTGCCACGATACACCATCGTCAGTCGATTTAAAAATCCGATTCCCTATTGTGCCTGCGAGGATTGAACCATGACGAGTAACCCAAAGCGCGAATACATCAGCATTTCGAGGACTATTTGCAATCCAGCTTTCACCATCATCTGTAGATTGGTAAAGACCTGTTGTGGATATTGTTGTAATTAGTGTACCAAATTTTGTCAGTAAAAGATCACCATAATAATTCTCCGTAGGGCCTAAATAATTCCATTGTTCGTTTTTTTTCTCATACTGAAATATCCCCTTATTTGTCGAGGTATATATATTACCTATACTATCACTTACAATTTTTGAAAACGATTTATCTGTTAAACCTAAATTTGTCCAATTCCTACCTTGATCAGTTGTTGTGAAAATACCACCACTTACCGAGGAGGTCGAACTTGCACCAACAATTATTGTGTTATCCTCTGAAATACATACTTTGTTTACCTTTCGCCATGGCAAGTGATGCTTCCATGTAACTCCATAATCAGTTGATATCAAAACACCTGTTCGTAAATTACCATCTAATATAAAATTATTAGTACGATCAATCCACATAATACGAGAATCGTAAGAGTTGGAGACTAGTGTTCCAATACTATCCCATGTTTGACCATTGTAACGAACTAAATGACGCCCGATCAAATACCATCCAAAATTCGATCGATAACCAAAAATAGTGTTTAACCCAAAAACTATTCCAGAATCGGAGATTTTATAGCTCATATAACCAGAATAATCTGATGTTTGAAGAATTAGATTCCAGGTTTCACCATTATCGGTAGATAGATGAACTTGCTCAGGTGTGCGGGTATATGGCACATCGCGACTTAGAAGAAACATATTTTTATTATTTGTAAATTCGTAGATAGTGCGGGCGGGCATGTCCAACTTTTTCCAAATCCAACCACCATCCATTGAGAAAAATAAATATCGACCATCAACACCGAATAATTTGCCGTCAACACCTTCATTTAATGCTACAAACCCAGTAGGACCGTTAATATCTTTCCAAGTAAACATCTGAGTCAAAGATGGCAAAGTGAATATCGTTGTAACGAGTAAAATATAATAGAAATATTTCATTTTTATCTTTGTATCAAGTTTAATTTATGATAAATAAAATTCGTAAAAATATCGATCATTTGCAAGTAAATCATTCTATGAGACTTCTGAAAAATCCCTCCATTTGTCACCCTGAACGCCCGCCTGCCAAAGTCGGCCATGGTGGACGGCGGGCAGGAAGTGAAGGGTCTCAAATTCTTTAGAATCGAGATGTTTCGTTTCGCTCAACATGATAAAAAAGAATAAATCAGAAATCTTTCTAATATATTCCGAGCGTCTCAATATTAATATCTTTCATAAGGCGGGCTACGGGATAGAGATTTACATTTTTATCCCACCATGGTGAATGTTGATAGAAGAAATTCAATCGCGCAAATGGATTCTTTATAAATGTTGTATCTGACTTGAGCTTTGATTCAAAATCTTGTTTGAGTGTGGAATCGTTTGCAAGCATCTCTCTCGCCATCGGTTCCATGACGTAATCTTCAGTGTACTCTTTCTGCTCGAAGGTTGCATCAAAGAACCCCCACGCTACAAACGCGTCGGGTGCCTCCGGCTCAAGTGCATGAATTGCAATGCGTGCAGTGCGTTGATTAAGCCGAACAACTGCTGTACCTGCTGGAAATAATTTTTTCTCTTTTACTTTCTCAACAGAATATGTAACAGGATGTCTACCTTCATAAGGATTTTGCTGCCACCTTGCATTTGAGAATTTATATATTTCAACTTCAAGTTCCGTCGGTTTTATTAAACGCTCAATTATGACTCCATGGAATTTAAGCCTCGTTATTACTTCCTGCCATTGTGGGGGAATAAGATATGCCACTGGCAATTCGATACTCTTATCAACGACAACGCTATCATAATGCGGTATATCAGCATCGAATGGTTCCTTCGTATATTTTATCCATGTTCCGCCAGAGATATCGCTCGGTTGGCTGGTTTGTTTGAATCCTAAATAATGAAATGTTCGGTTTGGAACATCCACAGTTCGAAAACGAATCGGGAATGGATTTTCGATATTTGTTATAGTTCGCTCATCGGTCTTGCGTACTGCTTCCCGTAAAGATGAAAATTCTTTATTCATCAACTCCAAAGTTGCAACGATTGTTTGATACGTTCCTTCCACGCGAGATTTGTAATCTTTCATCATGTGTGTTTCAATAAGAAGTGAAGGACGATTATGAAGAGCAACGTAAGGAGTTGACAATCGAGGAGGAGCAACACCGCTTTGTAAACCCTTCAGAGGATCGAGTCGATCTCGAAGTGAAACGTATGGCGCAAGCGGAACACCATTTGTTTTCAGCGATAATATCATAGGAAGATATTTATCGTTCACCCATGAGCGTATCGGCTCCGCTATATTCAAATATTTTTCGATTCCATAAGTTACAATATGCTGATAATCAGCCCCGTTAGTAACGTGCGCATCTATAACAAAATCGGGCAACCACTCGTTGAACATTTTTAACCACGCTTGTGTCTCCGGTGCATCTGCTTTCATGTAATCGCGGTTGAGGTTTAGGTTTTGTCCCGTTACACGCCAACCCATTTCTTCTGGACCATTTTGGTTAATTCGATTATAAGGACCAAATCGCTCGTGTCCATCCACGTTGTATATTGGAATTACAAGTAAAATTACATTCTCAAGCAACGATTCTTTTGTTTTAGCGATTGCAATATCCCGAAGCAACATTAGACAAGCATCTTTGCCATCGATCTCTCCAGCGTGAATCCCATTCTGTACGAGGAGGATTGCCTTGCCTGTTTTTTTTGCCTTCTTTGGATCGAAGGCACCATCTTTTGAAGCGATAACCAGAACAAGATCGCGCCCCTCAGGACTTTTACCAAAAGGAGTAACTTTTATCCATGGTGATGCTTTCTCTAATCGATTACAAAACTCTATGGTTTCATCATAACGAGGAGTTTGTTTAAAACCCGTTTGCTCATAGTAGGTAAACCAATTATCAGGGATAGATTGAGATAGAGCGAAAGAAAAAATAAAAACAACGATATATAAAATGAAAATTATTCTCATAACTGATTACGATTTTGACAATATTATTAATTTATCTCCACCAATTCCGTGTTTTTGCAGTGAACTGTTCACCACAGAAACGCAGAGAAAACAGAGATTATCTTTAGTAGGAATCAATGGCTTATATTCTGAGGCTGTCTCGCCTTCGACGAACAGGTCAAATCTAAAAAAATCAGTGAATGCAAGGAGATAACTTTCGTCGCTACGCAACTTTACTGACTTACTGAAATCCATGCTACATTTACATTTCATATTTACAGAAGCTCCATTTCCAATCTCTCCAATTCTTCACATAATCCGATTTACCTGGATTATTAAGAATATACCAAATTATTCTTTCTTCTTCTTTCCCATCCCGTATTACATGATCGTAGCTCTCGCGCTGCCAGAAAGTACCAGTACGTTTCAAAACTTTATTAGCTTCTAACGCTGTATGCTTTTTCAGTGAACCAACAATATTTGTTACTATGTAGCGCGAAACGCCGTCTAGCGATATTAGCGATTCAGCGAATCGCTCAACGCTAAATATCATGTGTACGTGATTTGGCATAATTGTAAAACAAATTAGATCGTAAACCTTATCATTCCGATAGTACATAGCATCAGATACAATTTTTGCAATGCTATCATCCTTCAGCCATAGCGCTCCGGATGCCGCTTTATCGAGATAGTTATCAAACTTACCAAAATACTTTTTCCTTTGTTCGTTTAGCTTATTTTTTCGTCCATGTTCATTTTAAATTCTCGATAATTCGGACTCACACTGCAGTTGTTCTTCCTTTAACCTAATAACTACTTCATTCGGCAACGATCCCGCTAATCGAAACGTCACGAAGAGTGATGCGTACAATGGCTGATAGTGTGGAAGTCTACGTTTATAAAATATTTTTCTTTCATCATTATTCATTCGCACGTTAATATCATACGACATTAAAACATCAGAGAGTTTTCACTCATAGCGATTCGGCGGATCGCTCTACAATCTACTCAACGTCATTTATTTTGAATAAAAATCAATCACTCTAGTAATTGCTGCAGTACAGACAGGGTCGAATCCAATTAAGCTTAATGAGAACATTCTACAATCAACTGAAGGTCGGTATATTCCTTCTGAAACATAACCAGCTCCTTCAAACGCACCGATTTTTCCAGCGTACTTCGTTGTCTTTAAAATATTCTGCTCAGCTTCATATAGCGGTTTTCGTTTCTCATAGTAATCGGGTGCAAGCCGATCAAGCTTTGCACGCAAACGACCGAGACTATCGTACTGAGATTTTTCCCAATGGGTTGGAAGCGGTGTCTCGGGTTCCATCATATGCTTCCATTTCAAATTTTTCTTATCAGTTAACGCAGTCAAGTTTGGCTCCCATGGCTCAACACCTTTCTGATACATATCTACGTAGGAAACTTGCGAACTATAATATTCATCACCCAATCCCCCAAATGAATGTCCAAACTCATGCACATATACATAATCCATTTGCCAATCCATCCCCGGTGCATCGCCGCGTGTAAATGTTGTCGTATAAAGATTGTAAATACCACCGCCACCGTAACGGTTGTCATTTATTAGAATATTAATAAAATCATAAGGTGCGGCAGCGCAGATATCTCGGAGCGATTTATTGTCTTCAGTAAGGATATATCGTGGAGAACCGAATATGTTATACATCGTACCAAGAGCTGTGTTCTTCCAAATATTTTTATCGGGTTTGTCTATTCCCGAATCTGAGGAGGCAACTTCGATTATCCAGACATTAAAATCTTTCATCCTCTCTTTAAATGGGCTCGTTGAGAACATCACATCGTTGAAATGCTTGGCATCTTTTCGGAATTTTTCTAAATCTTCTTTTCGATAACCATCGCCCACTATTACTATATCAACTTTCTCATGTGAATCTCCATTCTTCATCAATGGAACAACTTTAAATTGCTGCAATTTCTTTTCACGGTTCACTTGTGTTGGATCGTTCGGATCGATAATCGTAGAGAAGATTTCGTGGAAATCCATTTTCTTATCTCTTCTACAAATAACCAATTGAATTTTATTCTTAGGGAACGGTAAGCGGACTGTTTCATGAAATGTTCTGTATATCCCAGCCAATGCTTCATCAGTTGTTTGCCATTCCTGAAATATGGATGAATAACCTCGAGAGAAAATCATCTGTGTTGTTGCAACATCATATGCTCTCACTAAATATTCACCTAGATTTAATACATCGATAAGATTCCTCGTACTCCCAGACCAGTTACCTTCTTCAAAGATTTTATCAAGACTAACAGTCTCTGTCCCCTTCGTTCCTGTATGATGATAATCCACACGCATCGTCCTATCAATGAAGAATTGATCGAATGATTGTGAGTATGTGATTAGTGAGTAGATGAATAATGAGTAGATGAGTAGAGAGTATTTAAGATTTTTCATATTATTTCCTTTATAAAATGTACATTAATATGTAAATGAGAATTGTGATAACAATGAGCAAGAAAATGAATACAACAATTTTTGAAAATAGCCAAAGAATTTTCAACGGCAACCAAATCGGAATCGCCAAAATTTTCAATAAAGTTTTCATCGTCCTATTATTGATCCATTCTGGAAATCGGTGCCTGATTCCCTTCGGGTACAATCCACCATGCCAATAAATAACCTACAAGAAAAGGAATAATCCCTGTCGCTATTGCAAGAACTACAATTATCAACCGGACAATGGTTGGGTCAGCGTCGAGCATTTCACCGATACCACCGCAGATACCAGCAATCTTTTTATTTGATGTAGAACGATATAATTTTTTCATTGTTTATTCCATAATAAAATAATTGTAAATATACGAACTATCTCACGATATTCAAATCGGAAAACTTGAAAAAAATTCTTATCTTATACACCATTAACGAAATATTCCATAACTCCAATACTTTAATGTATATACTAGTACTAAATTGCGGCTCTTCTTCAGCAAAATTTCAGCTTATTGAAACAGATCTACCGATAATCGAGAAAAATGCAGACAAACGCTTGGCAAGTGGTAACATCGAACGAGTTATCGGGCAGGCATTAATAACACTTCAAGCAGAGGGTCAACCCAAAATCAGGTCTGCCGAGCCGATCAAAGAACACAAAAACGCGATTGATTATATCCTACGGTGGATAATTTCACCCGAATCAAAAATTTCAAATATTAATTCACTTGCTGATATTCATGCCGTGGGGCACAGAGTTGTTCACGGTGGAGAAAAATTCACAATGTCTGCTCTTATAAATGACGAAGTGATAGAACAGATTGAAGACAGCATCGATCTTGCCCCGCTTCATAATCCAGCAAATCTGAAAGGGATAATTGCAGCACGTGAGCTTTTAGGGCCGGGTGTTCCACAAGTCGCCGTGTTCGACACTTCGTTCCACTCAACAATGCCCGAGACTTCTTATCTTTATGCAATTCCATATCAGCTTTATCGACGGCATAGGATCCGGCGATATGGTTTTCACGGAACATCACATCGTTACCTCGCCTACCGATATCGTCAGATAATGGGTTTGAAGCGTGACCAGGTAAATATTATTACACTGCATCTCGGAAATGGCTGCTCGGCATGTGCAATTAAAAAAGGTGAATCGATCGACACTTCGATGGGTTTCACTCCACTCGAAGGTTTAGTTATGGGCACACGCGGCGGTGATATGGACCCATCTATTATCGAGTTCATACGCAATAAGGAAGGAATGACTGTACGTGAAATCGATATGATGTTCAATAAACAGTCGGGTTTGCTGGGTGTTTCTGGCTTGACCAACGATATGCGGGAACTAATCGCTGAAGAAAAGGAAAAAGATGACAGACGAGCGCGGCTTGCTATCGATATTTTCTGTAACCGGGCTAAGAAATATATCGGCGCTTACATCGCCGAGATGGGCGGGGCTGATGCAATCGTATTCAGCGGCGGTATTGGTGAAAACAGCTCCATCGTTCGTTCAAGAATTTGCAAAGGTTTAGAATGGATGGGATTAACCATGGATAAAGATTTGAATTCAAAAATAACGAACGGCAAAGAAGGAGAAATATCTACGACCGACTCACGACTTAAAGCATTCGTGATTCCAACTAATGAAGAACTGTTGATAGCACGCGATACTGTACGAGTAGTAAAAAATGCACCGAGGAGATGGTGATATTGATTTCGGATTTGGGATTGCGGAGGAACAAAAAAACTAATATTTATTTATCACCAACCCAGCATTTTTCATTAGGGTTTTCACTTCTGCCTTCGTCAAATATCTCCACCGTCCTCGCGCTAGTCCTTCATATGTAATATCTCCATAACAAACGCGATCTAATTTCTCAATTTTATATCCAAGAGCTTCAAACATTCTATGAACTTGTCGGTTGCGACCTTCATGAATAACAATACCGATGACTTTATTTTTGTGGCCTGGGAGCATATGTACCCTAGCAGGTTTTGTCATGCCATCCGAAAGACGAATACCGTGGAATAATTTATCCGCATCTTCGCGTATGAGCGCTTTATCAAGATTTACTTTATAAGCTTTCTTAACTTCAAACTTCGGATGCATCAGTCGATTTGCGAATTCACCATCATTTGTAAGTAAAAGAACTCCGGAAGTGTTTCTATCAAGTCGACCAATCGGGAAGATTCGCTGTTTCACCCTGACATACTCCATCACGGTTGTCCGCCCTCGCTCATCACGGGCGGTGGTGATACAATCCTTTGGCTTATTAAAAACGATGTACACTAATTCATCAAGCAGAACTACCTGTTTTTCATTAAAAAATATCTTGTCTTTATCAGGGTCAATTTTAACACCAAGATCAACAACGATCTTCCCATTAATTTTTACTTTACCTTCTTGAATCATCTGATCAGCTTTCCGGCGGGAAGCAATACCCGCTGTGGCAAGATACTTATTCAAACGAATATGGCTCTTAATTGAATTCTGTTTGGTATTCTTCATTTATTGTTCCTCAATTAACGCGAAACTTAAAACTTACCATACGACAATGGAAATCAACTTTGATCTTCGTTGGGAGGAAGTATATGAAGCTGACCATTCTCGCTAACAACAGTATGCCCAAGCTGTTCTGAAATTTCTTCTTCTGTTTTTCCCATGCGTTTAAGAAGTTCACGTTCCATATCCATCCCATGATCAGCCATGATCTCATCAATCTCGCGGGGTTTGGGAAGTTCCGCCAGATCATTAATACCAAAATGTTTCAGGAAATCTTGCGTTGTTCCGTACAACAAAGGACGACCCGCTGTTGCAGCCCGTCCAACAATTGTAATAAGTCCACGTTCAAGTAATTTATGAATAGCATAATCAGCGTTGACACCCCGGATTGCTTCGATCTCCGGTTTTGTTACCGGTTGTTTGTATGCAATCACGGAGAGAGTTTCGATGGTGGCTTGTGTAAGCTTTCTTCTTGCCTTCTCTTTCACCATGCGTCCTAACCATTCAGCAAATTCGGGCATTGTTGCATACTGAAATCCGCCTGCAACTTGGATGATTCTATAAGATCGTCCCGACTGGACGTATTCGGCGTTCAATTCTCTGATTATGCTAAGTAATTCTTCTTCCTTAATTCTTAGTCGAGGACCAGAATTATCCGATGACCAAAGGATATCGATAATCTGGCGGGGGGTAAGCGGCTCGTCTGAACCAAAGATGAGAGCTTCGATTATCTGGCGTTTGTTTTCTGAAATCTGTTCAATCAAGCAGTTGCTCTTAGTTTAAATATAATTATATCATCAACAACGTCTGCCTGTCGGATAGCGATAATACGATTTTTCACCATCTCTAACATGGCTATTATTGTTACTATAATACGAATTTTTTCTGTCATGTGCGAGACAAGCTCAAAGAAAGTAATTTCTTCCCGTAAACGGAACACATCGGCTATATAACTCATTTGTTCATCTATCGTAACATTCATAAGTTCGATGTCGTGATATACCTTCTTTGGAACGCTTTCAAGCACTCTCTTGAATGCTGAAATCAGATTAAACATAGTGATATTCTTCAAACTCATTTCCTGATCTTCGAGTGTTACCTTCTTCTGGTCTGAGTGAAACACTTGCCTATAAAATAATTTCCCAGATTCATACTCGAGTGAAGAGAGAACGGTACTTGCTTCTTTGAATCGTTTATACTCGAGCAGCCTACGAACAAGATCGGCACGTGGGTCTTCTTCAACTTCTTCGCCCGGCGATTTGGGTAGTAGCATCCTTACTTTAATCTGCATTAATTCTGCCGCCATAACGATGAAATCACCGGCGATTTCGAGATCGAGCTCTTGAAGCATTTGTATATACTCGAGAAATTCTTTCGTGATTTTTGCTAAGGGGATATCGTAGATATCCAACTCATCTCTCTTGATGAAAAAAAGGAGGAGGTCAAGCGGACCTTCAAAAATAGGAAGTTTTACACGGTACATTCTTCAATTTATAAAA
>CAYYIJ010000015.1:0-34077 GCA_964471945.1 uncultured Chlorobiaceae bacterium | reverse complement strand
CTATTGATTATAATTTCCCTTTCATTAATCGGTTGTTCAGGAAACAAAGATAATCAAATCTCGGCTTCCGGCACGATTGAAACAACCGAGGTAACAATTGGTGCGAAGGTTGGAGGGCAAGTAATGAATATTTTGGTAAATGAAGGTTCGACTGTAAAAATTAATGATACCTTAGCATTACTCGACCGTTCTGATCTGTTAATACAACTCGATCAGTCTCAGGCAAATTTTGAAGCTGCAGATGCACAATACAAACTTGCTGTGATTGGCACGCGAGAAGAAGACATAACACAAGCTCAAGCAACTTTCAAGAACGCTGAGGACGATCTTCATCGTACCGAAGGGCTGATCAAGGAAGGCAGTGTTACACAAAAGCAAGTTGATGATGCACGAACAAGATATATTGTTGCAAAACAAAATTATGATAAACTAAAAAAAGGATTACGTCCCGAGGAAATCGATGCTGCACGTGCGCGACGAGATCAAGCCCTAGCGCAGGTGAAAGCAATGAAAAAGAAAATTCAGGATTCGTATGTGACGGCTCCAATCAATGGTGTCATAACACATAAGATAGTTGAGGAAGGAGAAATGGTTACACCCAACACTTCGCTCTTTAGGATATCGCGGCTCGATAAAGTACAACTCATGATCTACATCTCCGAAGAAGAATTGGCAAAAGTAAAATTAGGACAGGATGCCAAAGTCTATATAGATGCAGAGCCGAAGAAAGCATTTCCCGGGAAAGTAATTTACATCTCATCTATTGCCGAGTTCACTCCGAAAAATATCCAGACTAAAGAGGATAGAACAAAACTCGTGTTCGGTGTGAAAATTGAAATTCCAAATCCTGGGCAGATACTTAAGCCGGGCATGCCTGCGGATGCAGTTATTAAATCAAAGACTGATAGATAGGTTGGGTAGTAATAAAAAATGTGTGAGCCCAGCAACGTCTCAAGTGGAGGCAACTTGAGTTCGTAGGGGGGGGGACTGCCGAGCCCACACAAAATCATTGTATCTAAGTGACAATAAAAAATATTAATGAGTACTTTCGCTAACAGAAATTTTATCCAGTACATCAAATATCTTTTCAAATTCCGTTGATTTGTCAAAAAAATAATCAGCACCTAATTCAAGACAGCGCTTTCGAATAACTGAATAAGGATAATTAGTCAGTACAATAACAACGGTGGAACAATTTTCTTTTTTAATTTTACACAAAATATCAATTCCATTTCCGTCTGGTAATTGGATGTCGATAATTGCTACCTCGGGATTTGTATTTTCAAAAGCAGCTAACGCACTAATCTTATCTTTTGCCTGCTTTATCAATCGTACACCAGGAAACCGTTCCAGTCTATTCACTAAACGCTCGCGGATGATTTCAGAATCATCTATTATCAAAATTGATTTATTCATCAAATATTTATTATCATGAGCGCATTGATATCACCTTTAATATAGTTAAATATCACTTTTGAAATCAATAAGAAAATTAAGGAATTCTCAGTAGGCTATTTTAAAAACCCATGTAGTTTATAGACTACAAGTATAAAATACAAATCAATCTTTGATGTATTCAATAAGTTTATTTTGGATGGCATAATGAGTAAGCTCTACATCATTTTTAAGATTCATTTTTTCGAGGAGTCGTTCCCGATAAGTGCGAATTGTTTTATCAGAGAGTGAAAATTGGTCAGCAATTTCATTGATTGTTTTTCCAGACGCAATTAAACAGAGAACTTGAAATTCCCGGTTCGAAAGTCGTTTATGTGGTTCCTCGTCTGTATTGATCTCAATTTCATAGGCAAGCTTTTCGGCAAGTTTTTGGCTGATGTACTTTCCGCCAGTGTGAATCTTTCTAATCGCATGAATCAATTCTTTTGGTGCGCTTTCCTTATTTAAAAAACCTGAAGCACCTGCACGAAGAACTCGTACCCCCATTTGTGCTTCGGAAAAGATGCTGAGTATTAATATTGGGAGTTTTTGTTTCTCGCGGCGTATCTCTCGCAGCACGTCAAACCCATCCTTACCGGGCATGTTAAGATCGAGGATGACTGCGTCCCATTTTTCTGAATTAACTTTATCTAAAACTTCTTGTCCATTCAATGCTTCGCCCCCAATAATTATGTCGGGAGCTTTGCTGATTATTTGTTTTAATCCTTCGCGAACTACTGGGTGATCATCCGCAATTAATACTCTTATCATGGTTAATGTCTTTTTATCTGATTTATATTTTTGCTCTAAGGTTTAAAGAGGAATATTTACCTTAATGATTGTTCCATGATTTGGATTTCCTTGGATCTCAAACTTTCCACCTAAAAATGCTGTGCGTTCTTTCATACCTAAGATACCAAAAGTATTTATTTTATTCAATTCGTTTGCTGCAATGCCTTGACCGTTATCTTTTATTTCCAAGACGAGATATTTTATTTCCCGCTTGATTGAGATTTTTACTTTTGTCGCTTTAGCATGGCGGGTGATATTAGTCAAAGATTCCTGGAGGATACGAAAAACTGCAGTTGCCTGATCGCGATCTAATTCCACGTTTTCAACTTGTGAAGAATAGCTGCATCGGATTCCGGTTCTTTTCTCAAAATCTTCAGCTTGCCATTCAATTGCAGCAACTAAGCCCATACTGTCTAATATCGCTGGTCGTAATTCAGTTGTTATTTTTCGTACTGTCTGGATTGCAGAATCTGCTAAATTTGAAATGGATTTGATTTTTGATGTTACATTAGGTTCATTTGTAAGATCTATTTTTCCAGATAAGTTTTCCTCTAAAAATGATAAATCCATCTTTATACCGGTAAGAGTTTGACCTAACTCGTCATGAATTTCACGTGCGATCCGTCTGCCTTCTTCTTCCCTTATTGCCTGCACTCTTGCTATGAGCTGACGCATCTGTTTATATGATGATCCAAGTTGTTCTTCAGCTTGTTTACGTTTAGTGATGTCGAAAGCGATACCTAATGCTGCGGGTTTTCCCTCAAGCTGGATTGCACCTGCGCCAAAATCAATCCACCTTACTTCTCCGTCTTTCCTGATAATTTTAAATTCATAGCGAGGCGGAACTGCTTCGCCACGCTGACGAGCTAAACCACGCTCTTTAACTTGTTCCCGAAATTCGGGATGGATAATATCCCAAAAACGGATCGACAGTAATTCTGATCGATTAAAGCCAGTGATAATCTCGGATGCCGGATTCATATATATGAATTTATCACCTTGATATATAAAAATAGCAGCTACACTTGTATCTGCTACAGTGCGGAATTTTGATTCACTCTCTTGTAGTGCTTTCTCTGCCCGTTTGCGATCAGTGACATCATGAAAAAAAGCGAGAAGACATTTTGCTCCACCAATATCAATTAAAGTTACCGAGGTAAGGGCTATCCGTTGTTCGCCAGATTTAGTTCTATAGTTGATTTCAAAATTGTGAAGGTGTCCTAGTTCATGCACGTTCTCCAGCATCTGTGTTCGCTCATCGGGATTGACCCAAATTTTTAAATCAGCAATAGTTGAATTTATCACCTCATCACGCTTGTAACCTGTTAAATGGAGAAAACTATCGTTTGCATCTATGAAACGTCCTTCGTCCATCGTCGTTAGTGTGATAGCAAATGGACTCGTTTTAAAAATGATACCGAAACGCTCTTCCGATTGTCGAAGTTTGTTCTCTGCTATTTTTCTTTGAGTAATGTCTCTTCCAACTTCAACGATACTTGTAATATTTCCATTATCTTCTTTGATTGGAACAGTCCTTAAGTCCCAACATCTGCCGTCGGGTGTTACAACTTCCTCATTTTCAGGTTTTCCAGTGATAAATGAACGTTGGACAGGACATGGTTCGCAGGGCTCTGTTCGTTCATGCCAAAGGCTGTAACAGTAATGCCCGATAAGGTCTTTCGTTGTTTTTCCAAGTGATTGAGCAGCGGCTTTGTTTGCCCAGATGATTATCAATTCAGGTGATTGCAGCGTAAGATTATCTGGAATAGCATCTAAAAGTGCTTGAAATTCACTTGATAGTCGTTTATAATCTGTTTCACTCTTTCTAATAACTTCTTCTATTACCTTACGGTCTGTGATATCTCGGGCTACCCAAATAACTGTATCATTTGACATTGGAGAGATAGTCCCGGCAAACCAGATTTCTTTGTCAGAAATCTTTAGTTTATATTCAATCTCATGATCTTGTCTTGTTTCTAATGTCTTATGAATATAATCGAGGAAGAATTTTGCTTGTTGTTTTGGGAAAACCTCCGAAATTGTTTTACCAAGTAGTTCCTCGATTGGTTTGTATAGAAGTGCCGGATTTGTCGGGGCAATTTTAAGATACCGTCCAGTAGAATCGAGTACAAGAATTACATCGCTCATTGCGTTGAATAATGCGCGTAATTCTGTTTCCGATTTTCGAAGCGAATCCTCAACTTTCCTACGCTCCGATATATCTCTGAAAATGCCCATTATACATTCTTTACCATCCCACGTTAAATGATAGGAATTTATGTCTGTATATAAAATACTTCCGTCTTTTCTGACAGTTGGAATATCGGTTGCGACTGTAATTTCTCCTCGAACTTGTCTCTCGAATTGTTCAAGGACATATGGTAAAGATTCTGGAGGATGGATATTGTTGATAGATAAATTGCACAATTCTTCATTTGAATATCCAAGCATTTCCGACATGTGGGAATTAGCGAGGAAGAATTTTTTAGTTGTAACGTCTGCAAGCAAGAAACCGTCGGATGCCAATTCAAAAATATTTCGAAACCTGTCTTCAGATTCCTTAAGAGCTTTGATATTATAATTTTGTGCATCTCGAAGATGTTTCTTTTCAAGAACATTCTTAATTGTTAAGGGAAGGATTTGGATGTGGCACGTTGTTTTGAATACGTAATCTGCTGCACCACGGCTAATGGCTCTGGCAACAGTTTCTTTAGAGCTATTTCCGGAAATAATAATAACCGGAATATTTGGATTTTTCAATCGAACAATATCAATGACTTCTGCCTCATCGTAGCCGAATGTATTTATTTCGCTCAATATAACGTCATATTCTTTATTACAGAGCAATGTCTCGAATTCTATTTGAGTATTAGCGACAGTAACCAACATATTGTTCTCAGGGTTTGTAAGAATATTTATTACTAATTCCCTGTCGTCTAAATTATTATCGATATAGAGTATATGGATGGGGTTTGTCATAATTATTTCTTCGTTCTTTTCTCGCTCCTTTTAGGTGTTTACTTTAATGAAAATAAGAATTCGAGCGGTGAATGTCAAATCTTAGGTTTTGCTTACTGAGGACATTTTTTATAAATTGATTTTAAAATACGAATATTTAATGTGAGAATTCCATCCGAAAAAATAGAAGAAATTCGAAATGCAACCGATATTGTTGATCTAATAGGATCATTTATACCACTTAAAAAGCGAGGGAAAAATTATATTGGTCTGTGCCCATTTCATACTGAAAAGACAGCCTCATTTAATGTTTCTCCAGAACGACAGATGTATCATTGTTTCGGCTGCGGTGTAGGAGGGAATGCCGTCACTTTCTTGATGGAATATGAAAAAATTTCGTTCGTCGAAGCTATCCGTTCCTTGGCTGATAAATCTGGGATATTCATCCCGAAATCAAATCGGGATCAGGAAGAAATTGCCAGCGAGCAAGAGAAGTTGTATGAAGTAACGCGCGAGGCGGGCTTATTCTATTATCGCTGTTTGAATGAAACAATCGAAGGGAAATTTGCTCTTGAATATTTTCATCATCGTGGGTTTAGTGATGAAACAATTAAAACATTTGGGCTGGGGTACTCGCCCAATTCATGGGAAGCATTGATTGACAATGCTACCGAAAAAAAAATTCCAATTGAATTATTAGAAAAAGCAGGACTTGTTCGAAAGCGAGATGATGGGTCGTATCATGATTATTTTCGTGGAAGGGCGATGTTCCCAATATTTTCTACCACAGGTCGTGTAGTTGGTTTTGGTGCCCGTAAATTATACCAAGATGATCCGCTCGGGAAATACATTAACTCTCCCGAAACGTTAATTTATAATAAAAGTAAAATTCTTTATGGGATATATAATGCTAAAGAAACCATACGAGAGAAAGATTCAGTTATCCTTGTCGAGGGGTATGCAGATCTGATTAGTGTTTATCAAGCAGGTATAAGAAATGTCGTTGCATCAAGTGGAACCGCGCTTACACAGGAACAAATTCATCTCCTCAATCGGTATACAAAAAAAATAATCATAGTATATGACGCCGATTCGGCTGGCTCGAAGGCAGCTCTTCGCGGTGTAGATTTAATTTTAGAAAACGATCTTGATGTACAAGTAGTTTCACTTCCGGAAGGGGAAGACCCAGATTCATTCGTACGTTCAAAGGGTGGTAAAGCATTAGAGTTGTTAGTTGAAAAATCCATCTCTTTCATTGATTTCATAGCTCAATCGTATGAACGGGAAGGTAAATTGCAAACTCCAGAAGGGCAATCGCAAACTGTCAGAGCCATTGTTCAGACAATAGCAAAAATGAAAGATGAGTTGAAACGGAATTTTTATATCAGACAAGTTGCGGAAAAATATCGTTTATATGAATCCACCCTGCTTCGTGAGCTGGAAAAAATTATTGGAGCGAGCCGACGAACAACCAGAGAACTAAATATTCGAACGATTACTGCGGCTGCGAATGATGAGCTGGAAATTCAAAAACATACGATGGATCAAATTCCCGTTGCTGAACGTGATTTACTCCACGCACTACTAGAAGGTGGAAATGAAGTTCTTAAACTGAATATCGATTCCATCATACCCGAAGAATTTACTCACCCGCTAACGAAAAACTTACTTGAGATATTATTGAATTATTTTGAAGAAGGAAAATCAATTGATCCTTCCACTCTTATCGATGAAACGAATGATATAGAGCAACAACGTCTGATAGCTGAGATTGCATTTAGTAAATACCAATTGAGCAAAGGATGGGATGAATCGGGTATTTCAATTGAGCGAGCCGATCCGAAAGAAATTGCAATCTATGCTATAAATATGATTCGCCGGAAAAACCTGGAACGATTAACAGCAGAAAATCAACGGGATTTACAGGAAGCAAGCCAGCGCGGCGAAGATGTTTTACCGTTTCTTGAGCGTCATAAACGTTTCATACAAGAATTAATAGAGCTCAAAACAAAAGCTAATCAGTCGGGTCAATAAAAAAAATGAGTAAATAGAGTAATTTCCTCTTGGGTTATTTAAGAATTATTGTTAGATTCAAAAATCATTGTTCATATTTCCCTAATCCACCAAAGGGTAGCCGAAGAGGTTACCCTTTTTATTCTATTTCGTTACCCTCGTTTTTTTTAAAAATAATATTATTGCAACTAATCTTGTAGCACTGTATATTACCAATAGAAGTTAAAAACAAAAAATAATGCAGTGGACAAATTATATGGTTAAATTTGAGTCTTCATCTAAACCAACAATCATAAATGCGGATCCATCAGATGTTTCGACACTTGACGGAATTATCAAGGCATTTTATGAATCTATTTCATTTTCTTCTGGAAGTCAGCCGAATTTCAGACGCTTCCGCACACTTTTTCATCCTCGAGGAATGTTAGTTCCATCAAAGGTTGACAAAATGTTGCCTCAAAGTGCAATGGATATAGATTCGTTTATAAAGAATTCTGTAGAGAATATAGTTTTAACCGGAATGGAACGGAAGGGGAGCATAATCGGAGAGATTGCTCGGAGAACATTAACGTTTGGAAATATTACGCATATTTTCAGTACATTTGAAACGAAAAACAAATATGATGATCCCAAAGCCCAACAACGCGGAGTTTACAGCATTCAGATGATAAAAGATAACCATAGATGGTGGGTAATCTCTCTTATCTGGGAAACTGAACGCCAGGATATGCCTCTCCCAAAAGCATATCTCGTCTGATGTTGTCTTCTTTTTCTGTTCCGTTGCAATTCATTTTCTTTCGATGTATATTACTACGAAATATTTGGAGCAATACAACGATTGGCTTACAATTTCCATCGCATTTTAATTGTTCGAACCGATAGAATCGGTGATATTATCCTTACGTTGCCTATGGCACGCGTACTAAAGAATGAATTTCCCGATGCCGCCATTACAATACTCATTCAACCTTACACAGCGGATTTAGTGGAGAATGATAAGAATATTGATCAGATACTTTTTTATAAAAACGATAATAAGGTTATCTCAATGTTAGATTTAGTACGCATAATACAAGATCACAAATTCGATATTGTTATTCATGCTCATCCGAGATTTCAAACAGCTCTTATCACGCGGCTTGCTGGTATTCCGATTCGTGTCGGGAGCGGTTATCGTTGGTTTTCCTTCCTTTTCAATAATAAACTCTACGAACATCGAAAAGATGCCCGGTTTCATGAACTTGAATATAATTTGCATCTTTTGAAAAACATCGGTTGTTCGATTAATCAAGTTGATATTCAACCAAAGATCGAAGTTGCAGTAGAGACAGTTGAAAAAGTGAGAAGTGTTTTATTGGAATTGGGAATTCTCCCAGAACATAAACTTGTCATCCTTCATCCCGGAAGTGGAGGATCAGCACGGGATTGGAGTCCGAAAAATTTTGGAGTTGTTGGAAAACTGCTTAGCGAATTAACAAACATAAAAATCATTGTAACGGGCAGCCAAAATGAGTGTCAGATTGTAGAGGAGGTAGTATCTAAGATTGGAGATGCAGCAATCCCATTTGTCGATCGGGTATCATTAATAGAATATTGCGCATTAGCTAAGCTAGCATCACTATTTATCGCTAATTCAACAGGTCCGATCCACATCGCTTCTGCCGTGGGGACGCCGGTGATTGGTTTTTATTCACATATAAATGCAATAAGTGCTGCACGATGGGGCCCGTATACTGAGAAGAAAGTTATCTTTGTACCAGACGACAAACCTCAAAATTGTAGAAAATGCCTTCGTAAAAAGTATTGTGAGTGCATGGATTCAATCCCCGTAGAAAAAGTATTTCAAGCTGCGATTAACTGTCTCAGAGATATATAAAATGTTATTAGCTACTGGTCAATTATTGCTGTCTATTTTTTCGATCCTCGTGTTTATCATTGCAATCACGATACCACAGTCATCTTCAACAATAAAATCTCAAAATGAATATGGCGATACTTTGAACATCAATGCATCTGATACATTACGAATGGTCTCTAACAATGCATTTAAATCTGGCGAATACTTAAAGTATGATGTGAATTACGGTTTTGTAACCGCTGGCGAGGCAATTTTAAAAGTAATCGATACTATGTATCAAAATCGAAAATGTTATTTTGTAGAATTCCTGCTCAATTCAAAACCGTTCTTTGATGTTTTCTATAAGGTCCGAGATCGTTATTCTACAATGATTGACGCAGAAGGGATGTTCCCGTGGAGGTTCGAGCAGCATATACGTGAAGGAGGATACAGTCGCGATTTTGTAGCAGATTTTGATCAAATCAATAATATAGCTATAACCAGCGAGGGTAATTTTTCAATCCCTCCTTATGTCCAAGATATCATGTCCGCTTTCTACTTCGTCCGCACAATAGATTTTTCTAACTACAAACCGGGGCAAATAATTTATCTCCAGAATTTTTATAAAGACTCAACATATGAATTAGGAGTTAAATTCAAAGGTCGGCAAACGGTCAAAGTCGATGCGGGAAAATTTAATTGTATTATCATCGAACCGCTTGCCAAAGAGGGTGGATTGTTTAAGAGTGAAGGAAGGATTTATGTTTGGCTCACTGATGATGACCTGAAGATGCCGGTGATGGTTACTGCTAAAATAATTATCGGGAATGTTGAGTCGGAATTGGTTACATATCATGGAGTTGCGGGTCCAATCCGTGCCAAAATTTTAAATAAATAGGAAATACGTATGACAAACATCAAACAAATTGATCTTCGTAAAGTTAAGACAATCTCGATGCGAACACGAAAAAGTAAAGTACAATTCAAAGATTTTGCAACACCATTTCAACCGAAGCTGCAAACTTTTTCTAAATTTGTTGATTCGCTGCCTCAGATTCTCGTTGCGAAAGATCTACGCCAATTGGTTGATGATATAATTGAAGCAAACCGACATAAAAAACCAGTAATCGTATTAATGGGTGCGCATGTGATTAAAGCAGGGCTCTCACCTCTTCTTATTGATCTAATGAAAGCAAATGTTATTAATTGTCTTGCGATGAATGGAGCCGCAGCGATTCATGATGTAGAGATTGCTATGTGGGGGAAGACTTCTGAGGATGTTGAAGAAAATCTTAACGATGGAAGTTTCGGTATGGTGAAAGAAACAGGTGAATTTATTAATAAAACACTCACATATAATATGAATTATTCTACTGCTGGTTATGGTGAAGTATTGGGCAAAGCACTTCAAAAAGCACCCAATAGAAAATATAGTATACTTGCATGGTGCAACAAGTTAAACATTCCCGCTACTGTTCATGTAGCAATAGGAACAGACATCGTGCATCAGCAGCCCACAATGGATGGTCATGCGACGGGAGAGATGACATTTCGTGATTTTAAAGTTCTTTGCAATGTCATTAAAAGATTGCAAGGAAGTGGTGTGGTTATGAATTTTGGATCAGCGGTTGTTTTACCTGAAGTTTTCCTGAAAGCGCTCACAGTTTCGAGAAACCTCTATCCACCTGCGAAAGGATTCACAACTGCAAATTTCGATATGATTCAGCATTATCGGCCGCGAATGAATGTTGTCCACCGCCCAACACGAGATGGCGGAAAGGGATATATGTTTACCGGACATCATGAAATAATGATACCCCTGCTTTGTGCGATGATCAAAAATAAAATGAAAGTAAGATGATGGAAGAAAAATATTCTTCAATCGGACAACCAGCCCCCCAAATAATTACTCCCCAACTGGCTTTCATCGAACGCCACGGTATACCTCCGATATACTTTGCCTTAATTTCTTTGATGATTATCTTCGTCCTTTATCAGATCGTAGGTGGGGTGCTGATATTACTTTTATTTGGATTAAAACCAACAATTGAAAATATCGAAGGCTTCCGCCTTGCTACGGGGATATCACAAATAGTTTTTATTTTAATACCCACGCTTTTACTCGTGCGTTTTGCATCTATCACTCCCAGAGAATATATTCGTTGGAAATTACCGACTTTTCAAACATTTATTGTACCTATGGTCGGTATTTTTTCACTGCAGCAGATGCTTCAGATATATTTAATATTTCAAGAAAGACTCCCACTTCCTGAAAAGCTTCAATCAATGATGGATAAGTTTAAACAACTATTTGAAGAATTGTATAAATTGATTGTTGCTTCGACTTCGTTACCTGAATTATTTGGGGTAATCTTTATCGTGGCGTTAATACCTGCTATTAGCGAAGAGATATTATTTCGCGGTTTGGTTCAAAGAAGTATCGAAAAAAGTTTAACACCTATGCGCGGGGTGATTATTACGGGAATTATTTTTGGCGCATACCATTTGAATCCCTTCTCATTTATACCTTTAGTTGTTATCGGTATTTATCTCGGTTATATTACAATGCGATCAGGCAGTATTTGGGTTGCTATCGGTGCGCATTTTTATAACAATTTTATTGCTTGTATTAGTATGTTCTTTAATTTCAAAAATGATTATGTGATAGGCGGAAACGCTTCGGAGATGAATTTAAGTAGTCTCATACTCTTATTCTGGTTCTTTGGGATAATTTTCCTTTTATCGATATTGTATTTTATAAAAATAACAAAACCAATGCAGAGCAAAATAATTCTTCAAACATCAAATTAGAAATCAATTTTATTTCAAATATTCATATGAGCAATCATCTTCGTCGGATAATAACCGCTGCAATTGCTATCCCGATTATTTTTTTTACTTGTATAGAAGGGGGGATTTTATTTTTAAGTTTTATCATTTTGATTTCATCAATTGCGTTGATAGAGTTTTACAAAGTTGCTGAACGAAAAGGGGCGAAACCCCTGATAACGGTCGGTGTTGTTGCTGGTATTATAGTGAACTTAACTTTTTATCATGGCAAGTTGCGGGATTTTACCGTTGGTTTATTTGAAACCTACGGGATATCAATCTCTTTTCCGTCTCAATCACAGCTTCTGATAATTTCGATCATAGTCGTTGTTGTTATATTTAAATTAATCGAACTTTTTAGAAACAACGGCTCTGCAATATTAAATGTGTCCACTACGCTTTTTGGAATTCTTTACATCTCATTATTTTTTGGTACGTTCGTCGGACTGCGTGAACTATTTGTACCTTTCGATTTTCCAATGGGACGTTATTTTCAGAGTCCAGATTGTTATACTAATCCGGAAATTATCAATCAAGTATATCGGTGGGGCGGCTACACGGTTATATCAATTCTTGCAATGATATGGATTTGTGATACTGCTGCTTTTTATATTGGCGGCGCTTTTGGAAAACATAAATTATTTCCGCGTGTGAGTCCGCATAAAAGCTGGGAAGGTGCGATCGGTGGATTTCTTTTTGCAGTGATGGGTGCTGTAGCAACGAAGGTGTTGATCTTGTCATATCTTTCTATTGGAAGTGCGATTGTACTTGGAATTATTGTCGGGATTTTTGGTCAGTTCGGAGACCTGATAGAGTCGTTGCTAAAGCGTGATGCTGGTGTAAAAAATTCTTCCAACTTAATACCCGGACATGGTGGCGTCCTCGATCGTTTTGATAGTTTGCTTTTAGTTTCACCGATTGTGTATCTTTATTTAGATTTTATATTGTTCAGTTAAAATGATTAAAAAGAAGAGAAAAATTAATCTAATCACACTCGGTTGCTCGAAGAATGTGGTCGACTCGGAAGTTTTAATGCGACAGTTAGAAGAACAAGAATTTGAATTTATTGAAAATTCAGATAAATCCGAGGTTACGATTATTAATACTTGCGGATTTATCCAGAGCGCAAAACAGGAGTCTCTTGATACGATCCTACATGCTGCCAGTTTAAAAAAAGAGGGTAGAATTAAGAAATTGATTGTGATGGGATGTCTTTCAGAAAGATACTCTAAAGAACTGATCAAAGAAATTCCTGAAGTTGATGTCTACATCGGAACTAATAAGTTAGAACTTGTTCTTAAAGAATTCGGAATTAATTTAAAATATGAACTGCTCGGTGAACGAAAACTCACAACACCTTCTCACTATTCGTATCTAAAAATTTCAGAGGGATGTGATCGACCTTGCTCGTTTTGTTCTATCCCGATAATTCGTGGTAAACATTTTAGTAAACCGATCGAACAGATTGTAAAAGAAGCGAAATATCTCTCTTGCAGAGGAGTGAAAGAGCTTATCTTAATAGCACAAGATACTACTTACTACGGATTGGACCTGTATGGTAAAAGGATGCTTGCTCCGCTGATCGATCAACTTTCAGAGATTGAAGGAATTGAATGGATAAGATTGATGTATGCTTTTCCACATGGATTTCCGCTCGATGTTCTGGATCGTTTTAAAGAGAATCCAAAGATTTGCCGTTATCTGGATATACCGTTACAGCATATCTCTGATTCTATACTAACCTCTATGAAGAGAAGTTCATCTTCTAAGGAAATTTTCGATCTCATAAAAAAAATCCGGGACAGTGTTCCCAATATTGCTTTGCGTACAACGCTTATAGTTGGTTATCCTAATGAGGGTGAAAAAGAATTTGAAGAACTGTTAACATTCATAAAAGAAGTGCAGTTTGATCGTCTCGGTGTGTTTACATATTCTCAAGAGGAGGATACGGCCGCATATTTACTTGGCGATCCGATTCCTAATTCAGTCAAAGAAACTCGACAAAAACAAATTCTGGAAACTCAACGTGAAATTTCTTTTCAAAAGAATCAACAAATAATTGGAAAAACGATAAGAATAATTATCGATCAAAAAAATGAAAATGCCGCTGTAGGAAGAACAGAGTATGATGCTCCAGAGATTGATAATGAAGTCTCGATTGAGGGCACCCCTCAACTGAGTATCGGTGAATTCTATCCGATTGAGATTTATGATGCCGATGCTTACGATTTGTTCGGTATATATAACAAAGGCAGAGAAAGATGAAAATTCATTATTTTTTCTTGATTATCGTTTTATGCGTCTGCTTTCAAGTAACCCTAAACTCGCAAATTGATTTTTCCCCGGTCGAGTTACCAGATCTGCCACAGTTCTATTTTGATGTGTTATGTTATGATTCGGGTGAATTAGGGGTTACCCGGATCGATATTTATATAGAGGTCCCGTATGAAGCCGTTAATTTTACCAAAAAGGGAAATATGTTCCGTGCTTCGTATGAAGTTAGTTTGAGCATTTACAATTCTATTGAGACGTTAGTCGAAGAAAAATGGTGGACGGAAAAACTTGAGGTAAAAGATTACGAGCAAACAATTTCCAAGACCACAAGTAATTTAAATCAGCGTTCTTTTCTGTTAACACCGGGACTGCACTATGTCGTAGTTCAAGTAAGGGATAACGAAACGAATAAATTATCAAGGCAAAAAAGAAAGATTCAGGTAAGAAAATTTTATGATCAATCATTCGCTTTGAGCGATATAATGTTAGTAAGTAATATAAGAGTTGATTCTGGTAAGATGATTATATTCCCGAATATCTCAGGGAATGTGGGTAATCTGCGAGACACCTTCTATCTTTTTTTTGAAGTATATAGTAATATTTCCGATACTGCCTCTTTTTTAATAAATATACATAATATGAAAGATGATATTGTTCAGAGGGATTCTTTTCTATTTCAAGTCGGGAATAAGAAACAATCCTGTTTCCATAAAATAATAACTACAAAACTAATTGCAGGCGATTACTTATTGCAAATCACAGGAAACATTAAAGATACCGACAAGAGTGCGGAAGAAGCAAAACATACCGCTTCTTCGTCGCGTAGTTTCATAATTCGATGGCGTGGTATGCCGGTTTCAGTTTTTGATTTAGATGAAGCAATTGAACAACTTCAGTATATCGCAGATAGAAAGAAATTTGACGAAATGCGTAATGCACCGCCAGAAAAGAAACGTGAAATGTATCAGGAATTTTGGAGAAAGAAAGACCCTACTCAAAGAACAGAGCGGAATGAATTAATGGAAGAATATTATTCGCGCGTTGCGTATGCAAATAAACACTTTAGCCATTATATCGCTGGCTGGAAAACCGATATGGGAATGATTTACATTATCTTCGGTTCGCCAAGTAATATAGATCGTCATCCATTTAATATCGATTCGAGACCTTATGAGGTCTGGACGTATTATGAGATCAATCGGGAGTTCATTTTTGTTGATGCAACTGGATTCGGAGACTATAGACTTCAAAACCCAATTTGGGATTTATATCGAATACCCCCTCGTTAATTGAATCTCATGCTTCGATTTGTTATGAGTCTTATAATGTTCACTGGTTTGCTTTATGCCGCTGAAAAGCCTCGTATCAAGTCGATAAGTTTCTTTGGTAATACCGCTTTAAGTTCGCTCGAATTATTAAATTTCATGATTTTAAAACCAGGTTCAATATATTCCCAAATTCAACTATCGCGCGACTTAGTATCAATTAATAATATCTATCATCAGCGCGGATATTATTTCTCATCTATTCGAATAGATTCTCTCGATTTTACCCCTGATAGTCTTAGTGTAAATGTAATATTAAACGTAGATGAAGGTGATCAATTTACTCTCGGTGACGTGAAGTTATTTGGGAATAAAGTTTATTCTGAACACGAACTTTTGCAACTGCTGGATATTAAAAATAATGATTTTCTTATTCCGAAAAATCTCGAACACGGAATAGATCGAATTTTATCGCTTTATGAAAGGAATGGATATCCTTTTGTAAATGTCGAAATTCAAAATATACATGCATACGAAAAAGATGGTAAGATGAAGTTGTATATCGATATTGTGATTGACGAAGGTCGAAAAGTTACAATAAATGAAATCCGGGTTTCTGGCAACAAGGTAACGTGTGATCGTGTTATACTTCGAGAAACACGTTTGAAGCTGAATGAATTGTATAATCATGACAAAGTGGCTAGAATTCCAATATTGTTGAATCGTTTGACCATATTTTCACACATAGAGAAACCAGAGCTATTCATAAGTGAAAATGGAGGAGGACTACGAATTCGCGTTCAAGAAGGAAATACTAATACATTCGATGGAGTTGTTGGATATGCTCCTCCTCGTTCACCAGAGGAAAGGGGCATCGTTTCGGGCTTGGTGAATGTCTCGATGCGAAATCTTTTTGGAACGGCTCGAAAATTTAATGTTCGTTGGCTACGGAATGGAAGAAATTCACAAGAGATCGGCTTACAATATGTTGAGCCCTGGGTATTCGATCTTCCCGTGAATCTTAGCGGTAAATTTAATCAGCGACGGCAAGATACGATATATGTAAAGCGCGGTTATGGAGCTAAGGCAGAGTTCATGCTATCAGAATCGTTCATCATTGGACATCTTTTTGAGCAGGAAAATGTTATTCCATCAGGTAATATAAGTTTTATCTCAAAAAGCCAAACGATGTTTACCGGGTTTGAAATTCAGTATGATACTCGTGATGATATTATTAGCCCAACCGGTGGTATTAATTACCAAAGTGGATATCGACTTGGGAGAAAAAGGATTTCAAGCCAGAGTACGACCGAGCAGCGTTTAAATCTCGATATCGATTTTTATATCCTGACGTTTCAAAGACAAGTTCTTGCAATAGGGATGCATGGAAAAAATCTTTCTAGCAATCGGATAGATCTTGGCGACCTATTTCGTTTTGGTGGTACAAACACACTGCGAGGCTATCGTGAGAATCAATTTTTTAGCTCTCGTGTAATATGGACAAACTTAGAATATCGTTTTTTGATGACACGACGATCATTCGCTTTTGGGTTTTTCGATACAGGCTATTATTACATACCAGCAGATGATAAAAGGAATGTTTCATCAACTCAGCATTTCAAGTATGGTTATGGATTTGGACTGCGAATGGAAACAGCAATCGGGAATTTAGGTTTAAATTTAGCTTACGGTGAAGGTGATTCATTTTTGCAGGGTAAAATTCATATTGGATTGATAAATGAATTTTAGGACAGCCGAGAGCGGAAAGCATAAAGCGTAGAGTTGTAATTATGATTAACCTTGATTACGAAATGGAATATTGGAATAAAGGAAAACGATACATCGCTGGCGTGGATGAGGCAGGAAGGGGGCCACTTGCAGGACCCGTAGTTTCGGCAGCAGTTATTTTTCCCTCGAATATCATGATAAATGGAATTAATGATTCGAAAGTGATATCTGAAAAAGAAAGGGAAAGATTGTTTAATATAATCCACGACGAGGCATTGTGCCTTGGTGTTGGAATAGTTGATCACGTCGTTATTGATAAAATAAATATTCTCAATGCTACATTTCGCTCAATGCACGAGGCGATTTGCAAGTTAAAGCATAAGCCGGACCATTTGTTAATCGATGGACCTCATTTTCCCGGTGCAAATATATCTTTTACAAAAATTATCAATGGTGATTCGAAATGTTTTTCGATTGCTGCTGCTTCGATTATTGCCAAAGTTACGCGCGACCGATTGATGAAAGCGTACAATGAACAGTTTCCTCAATATGGATTTATAAAACATAAAGGATACTGCACGAAGGAACATCTCTATGCAATTCAAAAATACGGGTTGTGTGAAATCCATCGAAAAAGTTTTAGAATGCCGATTTCAATAGCTGTAAAGAATGATTAGCAAAACTAAAAAAGGAAAAATCGGCGAAAATATTGCGGTTGATTATTTAGTGAAAAAAGGTTATCGTATCCTTCAACGGAATTATCGTTTCGAGCATGGTGAGATAGATATAATTACTGAAGATGGTAACGTACTCGTATTCGTTGAAGTAAAAGCACGACGCTCGAAAGAATTCGGCGAACCAGAAGATGCTATTACTCCTCGCAAGCGTGAAAAGATTAGATCAACGGCAGATGGCTATCTATTTGAAAATAACATAGATGACCAAGAATGCAGATTCGATGTGATAGCGATTGACTATCAATATAAGAAAACAGAAATCCGACACATAATTGATGCGTTCTAATCAATACAAAATTTAAAAGCCGACTCAGTTTCGAATGGGAACCTCTAAAAACTCACCACTAAGACACTCAGTGGTTATATTTTTTATTTGCCTTTGGTTTTTAAAGGTGCCCTAATGACCTATGACAAATGACTAATAAATAAGAACAAATATAAATCTATATGAATGCTTCTTTAATTGCTCTCCTTGGTATCGCCTGGCTAATCATTGCTTATAAATGGTACGGGAAAAAGATTGAACGAAAAGTTGTTCAACCGTCGGATACTAATTGTACTCCCGCTCACGAACTCAACGATACTTTAGATTACGTTCCCACAAAAACATCGATTCTCTTCGGTCATCACTTTTCATCGATAGCTGGCGCAGGGCCAATCGTAGGTCCAATACTTGCATTCTCACTCTTTGGCTGGGTGCCGACTCTTATTTGGATTTTACTCGGGACGGTATTCATGGGTGCCGTTCACGATTACACAACGATGATGGCATCGGTTCGTAGTAAAGGAGTGTCCATTACCGATATTGCAGAGCGGAGTATTTCAAAAACTGCACGATGGATTTTCGCATCATTCGTTTGGCTGGCACTCTCTCTTGTTCAAGCTGTTTTTGCCGTTTTAACTGCCCAAACATTAGAACAAAAACCAGAAATCGTCATACCGACAGTTGGATTGATGGTATTAGCAATTGTTTTTGGCTGGTTAGTGTATCGCAGAGGGGCGAATCTATTAATCTCGACAATCATTGCTATAGTTATAATATTTTTGTTTATAATCATCGGTGATTATTATCCAATTCCTGCAGCGTATGATTTTTGGTTGATCTTTTGTATTGTATATGCATTCGTTGCTGCAACAATTCCAGTTTGGGTATTGCTTCAACCCCGAGACTATCTCTCGATGTATTTGCTTCTTGCAGGTTTGGTGCTCGGTTTCATCGGACTTTTTATAACCAACCCAACAATTAACGCACCAGCATTCATTTCATTCCAGAGCGGCAACGGTCCTTTGTGGCCCATCTTGTTTATCACGGTTGCTTGCGGCGCCATATCTGGATTCCATTCGTTGGTGGGAAGTGGAACATCTGCAAAGCAGCTTTATAAAGAATCCGATGGAAAAAAAATTGCATTCGGCGGGATGTTGACAGAGGGTGCACTTGCACTCTTAGTTGTAATGTTGATGGGGGGCGTACTTTTTTGGGGGCAGGCACCTACTAAAGATTTGAGTGGTTATGTTTTTCAAGACCTCCTGAAGCAAAGCACCAATATAACATTCGGAACAGCATTGGGAAAAGTATTAAACACACTCGGTGTTCCGTTATTCATGGGTATTTCATTCGGTGTTTTGATGCTTAATGCCTTCATCCTTACTACATTGGATACAACAGTTCGCTTGGCTCGATATATAGTTCAAGAATCAATTGGTACTAAGGTTAGAATTTTTACAAATAGATTCTTCGCTGCCGGTGCGGGCCTTATTCTTGCTTATTTTTTAACATTGGGGAATAATTGGAAAATTATTTGGCCCATCTTCGGTGCATCAAATCAATTGGTTGCAGCACTTGCATTGTTTGTAGCTACTGCATACTGGTTTGGTTATAAGCGACCGAGAAAATTTACTTTAATCCCTGCAATATTCATGTTAATAACAACAGAAGCCGCGCTTATCTATCAGCTTGCATGGCAGTATATTCCTGAGAACAATATCGTGCTTGCTGTAATTGCATCTGCATTAATCGTTTTGGGTTTTATAGTTGCGGTTGAGGTTTTCAAAAAGGTGTTTAGTCGGAGGTATTCAAATATCTCCAAAGGAATTTAATTTCTTGTCTTTTTGACTTGAATTAGAATTTCCTTATTATTTCCTGTTCCATAAATCTTAACAATTTTGTTAAGAACCAAGAATCAATGAATAAAACCATATTACAAAAATTATCTGGTGAACTTAAAATAGCACCCAAGCGACTCATTCGAAAGATAACAGCAAAATTTCCGGAGCGCACACGCCAATTATTAAAACAAGGTGGTTATTAATTAATCTACAAGTTTATTATCCACGTACAGATTGATAGTGATTGGTTGTCATCAGTAAGATTCCCTGTGTTGTTGAGCAACCCAGATTGTAATTGTTTGAATATTTCAGAAGCCACGCTGTTTTCAATCGTTGCACCGATAAAAAATGTTTGCGGCTTCCTTTTCCTTTTTCAAAGCTCTTTCTTATGCTCTCCAAAGCAGAATTAGAAATTTTCCAATGTTCTTCAGCCCCTACCGGCTCGAGTCCACCTTTCAATTTTCAGAAAGTATCCCGGCCTAAATCGCTGTGTTCAACTCAGATGCTGGTCGTTATTCACGTCTGATGTAGTATTGTTGTTCAATGCCAACATTGTGGTAGTGCTTACTTTAACTTGTGGGTAAAAGTGGCGCAAGAGGGATAGAAATAAAGTTGTGTTAATAAAAAAGTTCGAAATGATCATGAAACCCATCACTCTTCACTGAATTCAACGGGATTCTCAATCCAACGTATAACTTGGCTTGGGAGTAGCGCTAACGGGATTCGAACCCGTATTACCGCCTTGAGAGGGCGGCGTCCTAAACCCTTAGACGATAGCGCCAGTAGTTGTCATTTATCGCTGCCCGGCTAGGAGTCGAACCTAGACTTCCTTGATCCAGAGTCAAGTGTGTTGCCAATTACACCACCGGGCAATTTAGTTTTTAAAATATAGTGATTTCACTTCTGAGTTGCAAAACAGGAAAATTTAAAATTGCCAGCTTCATTTGTGTTTAAGTTGATTTTCAAGCATATTTTTATTATATATCAATCACATGTTTGTAAATTCATTTGTTAACCATGAAGCATCAAAATCAAACAATAGACATTGAACCAAGAGCAAAAATTGAAATGCCACAGACCCGGGAATTTATTTGTAAACATCAAGAGAAAAATCTTTATAAAACTGATGTTCCTGAAATTTTAATCCAAGAATTTGTTTCTAACATAAAGAATACAGATAATGGAGTTGATAAAATTTTACAGCTCGACATTTTAAGGAACGATATCTCCTCGTATCTTTTTGAATACATTGAAGGATTTCATATTCCTACGCATTTTGTTAAAAAAATTTCCAATACAGAAATGATTGTTAGACAAACCGATACCATCCCGCTCACGGTGAAGATATTAAATTGTGTGAATGGGTCGATGCTGAAAAGATTAGGACTGAAAGGTAAAATACAGGCAGATATTCCTATTATTGAGCATTACTTCCAAAATGATCAAAGAAATGATTCTTGGGTTAATGAATATCATGTTTATGCACTTGACATCGCAACGCCTGATGAGTTTAAACAAATCAATCGTATCGTATCAAAAGTCAATGCTGTTTTACGGGGACTTTGCGATCGTCGCCAATTGATGCTGGCTGACTTACAATTAGAGTTTGGTCGGTATAAAAATCAGATAATTCTCAGGAATGAATTATCCCCATTAACTTGCCATTTTTTAGATATGGCTGTTGAGAGCAAAACAAAACGAGATCGATTCATACCTGAAAAAGAATTTTCTGAAGGAGCTATAACAGAATTACGGGATCGCTTGACTTTAAAGGTATAATTAGGGAAGATAATCCGGTGATCACAAAATATGGCTTAAGTATTTTTATTCAAAGCTTTATTATATTAGCAGGAATATTAATTTGTACAATAGTTTTTATCGATGAATTACATATAAGTATAGTTATAATCTGTGTATGTCTCTTGTTAATATTGTTTATCATAAATTTTTTCCGTGATCCTGAAAGAGTTATACCCACCGAGGAAAACGCAATCGTTTCACCAGCTGATGGCAAGGTGGTTTTAATAAAAGAATTGTTCGAAACGGAATATCTCCACGGTAACGCGATCCAGGTTAGCATTTTCATGTCACCTCTTGATGTTCATGTAAATAGATTTCCGATAACGGGAGTTGTAGAATATTTTAAACACATTCACGGGAAACATTTAGTAGCATTCCAAGACAAATCTTCTGAGCTAAATGAACGCACACATATTGGTATCGACGATAATGGCTATAAGATTTTTTTCAAACAGATCGCGGGAACGGTCGCACGAAGAATAATAGCTGAAATTATGCTTGGACAAAAAGCAATCCGCGGCGAGAGATTTGGAATGATCAGATTCGGTTCTCGGATGGATGTGATGATGCCAATAGGCACCGAGATACAAGTAAATTTAAACGACCGAGTGAAAGCCGGTGAAACGATTCTTGCTAAACGCTTAACCACCGTAAAGGAGATTTCATTATGAGAATCACTAGGGCGGTTGTCCCGAGCTTATTTACAATTCTCAACATTTTCTGTGGTTTCCGTGCGATTATTCATACATCGCAAAGTGATTTTATTCTAGCAGCTTGGTTTATTATTTTGGCGACTATATTTGATATGCTCGATGGCGTCATGGCACGGATTACAAAATCATCAAGCGATTTTGGCGTAGAGCTTGATTCTCTATCCGATGTTGTCTCTTTTGGTGCGGCACCTTCATTTCTGGTTTATAGTATTCATCTTAACTCACTCGAAGGATGGGGGATGTTGTTAAGTGCGTTACCTTTGATTTTCGGCGCTCTCCGACTTGCTCGATTCAATGTTCAACTAGTAGGATATGATAAAGATTATTTCAAAGGTTTACCAATTCCAGCAATGGCAATGACAATCTCATCTTTCATCATAAACTATGTCGATGATACAAATGTATTACCGAGTTTAGCCGCATCGCTATTACCATTCATGGTAGTTATCCTTTCACTTCTCATGGTAAGTACAATTAAATATGATACTCTTCCCAAATTTTCACGAAAGGGTATTAAACAACATCCGTTACGATTTACCATTAGTGTTATCGGTGTAACTGCTATAATTATAACAAAAGGGCAAGCATTATTTCTTTTCTTTATTTTTTTCGTGGCTACTGGACCCATAAGATACATTGTTCATTTTATACAAAAAGCCATTCGTTCTTCACACAAATCGACTTTAGAAAAAGAATCTGAAGTTACAAGCATAGATATTTAGCGGGAATTTTTTGTATTTAGCAAAAATCATAATTACACTTAGGAAATCGATTCTGGATCCACAGGGGAAAGCAATTCATCACGCTCTAGAAAGCTTAGAAATGAATTCGATACTAGAAGTTCGCATCGGGAAACAGATAGAAATGAAAATTGATGTACCGAATAAAGAAGAAGCGATAATGATCGCAGAAACCGCTTGTAAAAAATTACTTGCAAATCCTGTTATGGAAGACTATTCATTCCAGGTAGAAAAAATCTAACCTGATATTAGATATGACAATAGTTAAATTCGGAGTAGTTGTTTTCCCGGGATCGAACTGTGATCATGATGCATTCTATGTTTTGAAAAATATCTTTAGCCAAGATACAAGATTTCTCTGGCATAAAGATGGGTCGCTCGAAGGTGTTGATGTTGTAATTTTACCGGGTGGTTTTTCATATGGCGATTACTTAAGATGCGGCGCAATTGCCCGCTTCTCGCCGATAATGAAAGAAGTAATATCGTTTGCCCGTGATGGCGGCATCGTGATCGGAATTTGTAATGGGTTTCAAATACTTTGCGAGTCGGGTTTATTACCGGGCGCATTGTTGAGGAACGAGGGGCTAACTTTCGTTTGCAAAGATGTTAATTTAAAAGTAGAAAATTCGAATACCCGTTTTACTTCAGAATGTTCCACCGGTGAGGTATTGAGAATACCGATTGCCCACGGCGAAGGTAATTTTTTCGCCGATGATATAACCTTAAATGATCTTAAGCGTAACGAACAAATCTTGTTTCGTTATTGTGAATCGGATGGCTCTATAACAGCAGATTCGAATCCAAACGGTTCATTGAACAATATAGCAGGAATTATGAATCAGCATGGAAATATAATGGGATTGATGCCGCACCCCGAGCGGGCGGCAGACCCCATACTTGGGCGAACAGACGGGCATAAAATATTTCGCTCAATAATAAAAAGTTTAATTGAAACTGATAGTTTGAAAAATATAAATATAGTTGAAAGGAGTTAATTTATGTTCGGTAATTTAGGCACAGGCGAAATAATTCTGATACTTCTCATCATTCTAATTTTCTTTGGGGCGAAGAAAATTCCCGAACTTGCACAAGGATTGGGTAAAGGATTAAGAGAATTTAGAAAAGCCGCGAAGGACATTCAGGAAGATATAAATAAACCACAGGAAGAATCAAAGAAAATAGAGAATAAATAGCAGCCGCTATCCACGGTTAATAGGATTTCTCCTAATCTGGAGTATATTTAATAAAATTTTATTAATTTTGCATTGAAAAAACATGAGCATACTCGTCGATAAATCAACACGCCTTGTTGTTCAAGGAATTACAGGCGGTGAAGGGACATTTCACACCTATCAGATGATTGATTACGGGACAAAAGTTGTAGCCGGCGTAACACCGGGAAAGGGTGGATTGGTGTACAATGGAAGCGATCAATATCCGTTTAAGAAATCAGTTCCGGTATTGAATACTGTAGCAGATGCTGTACGGAATGAAGGTGCGAACACTTCGGTTATCTTCGTTCCATCCGCATTCGCTGCCGAAGCAATTATGGAAGCGGCAGAAGCTGGTATTAAGTTAATCGTCACGATAACGGAAGGTATCCCTGCAAGAGATATGGTAAACGTGTATGAATACCTTCTGCGTACAGGCACCAGAATGATTGGACCGAATTGTCCGGGTATCATTTCTCCGGGGAAGGCAAAGGTCGGTATTATGCCCGGATTTATTCACACACCGGGGACAGTTGGCATTATATCGCGTAGCGGAACATTAACTTATGAAGCAGTTTGGCAAGTTACTCAGCTTGGTTTTGGTCAATCCACTTGCATCGGTATTGGTGGTGATCCTATTATCGGAACGCGATTTATTGATGCGATCAAATTATTTAAAGATGATGATGAAACTAAAGCGGTTGTTATGATAGGGGAAATTGGTGGTATGGCAGAAGAAGAAGCTGCGGATTATGTAAAAAAGAATTTCAATAAGCCAGTCATTGGATTTATTGCCGGACGCACTGCTCCTCCTGGACGACGTATGGGTCATGCAGGTGCTATCATCTCTGGAGGTAAAGGTACCGCAGCTGAGAAGATGGTGGCAATGAAGAAAGCAGGTATCCACGTAGTTGAAAGCCCAGCGCTCATCGGTGAGATGGTGAAAAAGGTTTTAGGGAAGAAGTCAACTAAGAAGAAAACAATTGTTATTTCAAGAAAAGATAAAAAAGGAAAAGGAAGAAATAAAAAATGATAGAGCGGACGTTAGCTATCCTGAAACCAGACTGCGTTAGAAAAAATTTAACAGGTGAGGTGATTGCCCGGATTGAAAAAGCGGGTTTTAAAATTTTAGGGATAAAGAAAGTTAAATTATCCAAAGAAACAGCCGGTGGTTTTTACATCGTTCACAAAGGGAAACCGTTTTATGCTGGCTTAGTCGAATTTATGAGCTCGGGTCCGTGTGTCCCGATTGCGTTAGAAAAAGAGAATGCTATCGAAGATTTTCGGGAACTGATCGGTGCAACGGATCCTAAGGATGCAGCTCCCGGTACAATAAGGAAATTGTTTGCAGATAATAAAGGCGAAAACATTGTTCACGGTTCAGATTCTCCAGAAAATGGAAAGATTGAAATATCATATTTCTTTTCAGAAAAAGAGATTATCGAGTTAACATAAAAAATTCTCGACTTGTCTATTCAGCCGATTCTTTTTGAGAGTTGGCTTTTTTATTTTGTTTGAGAGCTTATTCCTAATTGAGCAAGTTTATCTGCACGCTCATTAAGCTTGTCTCCGGTATGCCCTTCGACTTTGTGAAATGTAATTTGATGCTTCTTAAGAAGGTTTAATAATTTCATCCAAAGATCTTTGTTCTCGACAGGTTTTTTCTTTGTATTTTTCCAGCCATTGATTAGCCATATATCAAACCACCTCTCGTTCATGCAATTTACTAAATAGGCACTATCAGAGTATATCTCAATTGGGTAACCTTCTTTTGTTATCGCCTGTAATGCTTTTATACATGCAGTTATTTCCATTCTCTGATTGGATGTGTTTTTTTCGCCTCCAAATATTTCTTTAGTCTGTTCTCGAAATTTAAGTACAACACCCCACCCTCCAATGTTTTTTTCAAACTGATTTCCAGAACATGCACCGTCACAATAAATTATTATTTTTTTATTTTTGTCGTGATTCATTTATATGTTTTCTGTTTAAATGTTTTCGTTTTTGAATCTCGTATAGAAAAACAGCACTTGCACTTGCGACGTTTATTGAATCGATTTCATTTGACATAGGGATGGATATGTGTTCATCGCATACCTCAAGTATTTGCTTCGAGATTCCGTTACCTTCGTTACCGAAAATGATGCATAAATTTCCGCTTATGTCGGTCTCATGAATCAACTTTCTTTCATGTGGATGTGCAGCGCAAATTTTTGTGTTAAATCGGTTTCGTAATATATTTAGTGAATCGACCAGATTTGAATTATGAATAATTGGAAGATTGAATACAGCCCCCATCGAATTTCTCACCGCCCGACGTAAATACGGACTGCTTGATGTTTCCCCAACAAGAATAGCATAGACACCGAATGCAGCACAATTTCTTACTACGACTCCGACATTCTCCGAATTTACTAAACCATCCAATGCAACGAGCAGATATGGTTGTTGTAATTGCTTTATTGTATCCTCAAGTGGAAGATCGTTCGGTACTTTTGCTACCGCCATGATTCCTTGGTGAAGATTAAAGCCGACAATTGTTTCAATAAGTGATTTTTCTGCAAGATACACAGAATAATTCGATCTACTGGGATGGGATAACAGTGGATTCAGCCTCTCGAAGTGTTCCTTTGTAAGTAGCAAAGAAACAATATCACATTTTGATGACAACAGGCGGCAAACCACTTTCTCTCCCTCAGCGACAAATATTCCCTGCCTGATGTGCTCTAAAGGTCTTCGTAGTGTTCGATAAGGCTGCAGCTCGGGAAGATCGAGTGTTGTTATTTGCTTTATATCGATTGTAACGTTCATCTCATTTCAAAGATAAACCTTGAGATCGTCAAAAACAAGCGATTAGAAAATTAAATTTTAATTTTGTACACTTACTTATCTTATGGAGAAACTATATGAAAATTGTTCTGGCTGGTGGCAGTGGCTTTATCGGCTCTAAATTGATTAAAATTTTACTCGATGAAAATAATCAGGTAGTATTACTTTCCAGGAAAGCCGATACTGTCGGTTTTAAATGTTCAGATTTATTACAAATCGTAAAATGGGATGGAAAAAATAGTGGTCCATGGATGGAACACATTAATAGTTCTGATGCTGTGATAAATTTATCCGGAGAGAATGTTTCCTCGAAACGCTGGACTGAAAAACGAAAAGTAAAACTTATCCAGAGCAGACTGGAGCCAACTCGGGCAATAATTGATTCGATCTCATTGGCTTCGGTCAAACCAAAAATATTAATTAATGCCTCGGCTGCTGGATATTATGGTAACGATAGTAATGAGGATGTCAGCGAATCGCATCCCAAAGGAAGTGGTTATCTTGCTGATTTGTGTGAACAATGGGAAGCGGAAGCAATGGTTGCAGAAAAATTTGGTATTAGAGTGGTTCTGCTACGCATAGGTATAGTGTTGGAAAAATCAGGTGGTGCATTGAAGAAGATGAGTTTACCTTTTAAGTTTTTTCTGGGTGGACCTCTTGGTTCGGGCGAACAATGGTTCCCCTGGATTCATCGGGATGATGTTATAAGAATAATCAAATTTACTCTTGATCATAATTCAATAAAAGGTGCTGTCAATGTTGCCTCGCCTTTTCCGGTGACCATGAAAAAATTTGCATCTCTGCTCGGCAAAACAATGAAAAGACCCTCGGCTATTTCTGTTCCGTCGTTTGTATTGAAAATTATGTTAGGAGAGATGTCGGAAATGCTTTTAGGCGGTATAAAAATTATTCCGAAGAAATTAATTGATTCTGGTTTTCAGTTTCAGTATCCAGAGTTGAATAAGGCATTGGAAAGTATCATTAAATAATTTTTTGGACGCTGCATTCCGTTCTGATTTTATCGGAATGGGAGAACTTTCGATTTCAGTTCTGAGATCATCAATATTGTGGACGCTGCGGGGTTCGAACCTGCGACCTCCGCCTTGTAAGGGCGGCGCTCTGAACCAGCTGAGCTAAGCGTCCGGTAGGAGTCGGGGTGCCTGAAGCATGGAGAATAAGAATAAAGCAGTATCATGGCTACCCCGACTTTTAATAATTATTCTCTCCCGTAATTACATACAACTTAACCGCTCCTGCTTTGCGGAATTGCTAATTCATGTAATTTCAGTAGAGCGGGAGACCGGGATCGAACCGGCGACGTTCAGCTTGGGAAGCTGACATTCTACCGCTGAATTACTCCCGCAATATCGTATTATTGAGTTGTAATATAATAAAAGGTTAGAAATATTAAAAATGGATAAATGTAATAAGTTGCCAACTCAACATTTAAAATATTTTACTTGAATAAGTGTTTTTATTTTGTTACTTTCATGGTATTAAAAGCTGTATAATGGTTATCAAATCAAAAAAAAAGGTGTGGTATGATAAAAATATTATGGTTACTGATATTATTGATATTCCTTAGTCAAGATTCTTACTGTGATGATATATACCTAAAAGATGGAACAGTATATAGAAATGTTGAAATTATTTCAGTCGATAGTATTTATTTTGTAGTTAAATTTTTTATTAAACAAAACAAAGGTTGGAGTGAGATTGGAAAGGAAATTGTGTCTGAAAAAATATATAGGTCTGCTATTGTAAATCATGTTAAGAAGAGAATTAATGATACCGATCTAGACAATAAAGAGAAATATGATGTTTTTGAGCGTGATAGTTCTCTATGGTATACAAAGAAGAAATATACTCATCTTGGATTTTTATCGGTAACCTTAATAAGTGGTATATTAATTTACGATTATTGGGAAGATATTGACCGTATGAATAAAAATATTAATTCTTATCAGGAGCAATTGGGGAAATATCCCCAACATGATGAAATAAGAAGAACAATGCAAATGACTTTAGATGATCTTATTGCGGTAAGAGATAGAAAAGAAATCGTAAGGGGCCTTTTATTTGTATCACTCTTCGGTAGTTTAATATATGCTTTTATTCCAGAGCAAGTCGAGGTGAAACTAACACCTATTAATGTTGGAATAAAGTATAATTTTTAAGAGAACATTAAAGAAAAAGAATTATTATTTCATCAATTGGTTTTTTATTATAACCCACGCCGCCAATGTCATCCCATCCCAGATATCACCTGATTGTATTTTTTTTTCAAGTTCATTTATTGTAACAAATACTTGTTCGAACTCTTCAGTATCATCTGGCTTTGCATCGATTGGTTTGAGATTTTTAGCGATATAAACACGGCACATTTCATCAGTTACACCATTATACGGATTGAATTCGGCAGCCAACGATAAATTTTCAGCTTCAAATCCTGTTTCTTCAGCAAGCTCGTGTCTTGCTGTTTCCTCATAGGTGGCACCATCTTTGACGCTTCCACAAGGAAACTCAAGACTTTCTTTCTGTGCAAGGTATCTATACTGGTTTATCATAATCAATCTCCCATCATCCATCAAAGGGATAATCATACTCGATCCATTAACATGAACAAAATGATATTCTCCCTTTTTACCTAAGGGAAGCTCAACTTCATCCTTGCAATATGTCCACCAGGGATTTTTTAATTCGAGTACTTGTCGGATTTTTTTCCAGGGTTTTAAAGGCATTTCAGGAGGCGTTTAGAAATTCGGTCCGTGATCTTCTTTTTTATAGAAACGCTTCACTATAGCTACGGCTTCTTTCGGCTCATCAGTTATGGAAAATAATTCCAAATCCTTTTTTGATATCATTCCCTCAGAAAGTGCTTTTGTTCTGAACCAATCAATAATTCCGCTCCAATATTCTTGTCCCATTAATACGACAGGGAAGGGATGAATCTTTTTCGTTTGGATGAGAGTTATCGCCTCGAAGAATTCGTCAAGCGTACCAAATCCGCCGGGCATTACAATAAAACCTTGAGCGTACTTGATGAACATAACTTTCCTGACATAAAAGTGTCTAAAGGTGATCAACTTATCAGGGTCTACATAATCGTTTGCCTTCTGTTCGAACGGCAGATCGATATTGATCCCGACTGAAGCTCCGGCAGCTTCGCGTGCGCCGCGATTCGATGCTTCCATAATACCAGGGCCACCACCTGAAATTATTCCATAGCCCGCTCGAACAAATTCTTTTGCGACTGTCTTTGCAAGTCTGTAGTAATGTGTTTCAGGTTGAATACGAGCAGAACCAAAGATGGAAACACATGGACCAAGGTTTGATAACGTTGAAAAACCTTCGACAAACTCCGCCATCACGCGAAAAACCCGCCATACATCTTGCTGAGTTCTAACGAGATGATCAAATTGTGTGTCGATGTGTAAATCTCTATCAGTTCGTGGTACCATTTAATTATCTCCTTATTAAATAATATTTTCAATATAGGATTTTTTATAAAGCCATTCAATATATTTCAGATAATGTGAAAATTGTGATTTTCTTCTTGAAGTGATATCATTTATCTTTACCATAGCGAAAGTTTTTTTTACCCACAGATTTTTATATTTTATGTAATAATATCCATATTGATAATGACAAATCTTATTAAACAATCAACGGAACGGACGGAATATCCATGGAAAACTGTAGGTTTCAGTACCCGATTCCAGGGATTCCAAAAACTCATGCGCTTCAATGTACGGGATATACTCCTTGTTTCAAGTTTGTACGACTCATATATCATCGAGGAGGATGGGAGGTTATATGAGATGATTCGAAAGGAGTACGAAGGACTAAATCTAAGTCATTCACCAGAGATTACACATGTATCGAGCGGGGAAGAAGCTCTCGATTTAGCTACGAGTGGACGTCGGTTCGATTTAATTATCACAACACCTCACATCGAAGATATCACCGCAATCCGATTTGCAAAACGAGTGAAAGAATCCGGCTTGAATATTCCAGTTGTTCTCTTGACGTATGATAATCGCGAGCAGGTAGAACTGATGACGTGTCAGGATATTTCCGTTTTCGATCGCGTTTTCATTTGGCAAGGCGATTCACGAATTCTTGTTGCTATAATAAAGTACATCGAAGACAGAATGAACGTTGAGCATGATACAAAAGCGGTTGGTGTACAGTCAATAATTCTTATAGAGGATAATGTACGATATTATTCAGCATTTCTACCGATAATATATTCAGAGATACTGCATCAATCACAACGTCTCATCTCAGAAGGGATAAATCCTTCTGATAGAGTTTTGAGAATGAGGGCACGACCCAAAATTTTACTTTGCACAACTTATGAAGAAGCGTGGGAATATTTCCAAAAGTACGAAGAAACCATCTTAGGTGTAATTTCGGATATTGATTTTTTGCATAATTGTGAACATGATCCACGAGCAGGGATAGATTTTACGAAGGAGGTTAAAGCACGGAGATCAGATATCCCTATTTTGTTGCAGTCGAATGCACCGGAGCGTGAGGAAGAAGTTCATTCAATAGGTGTATCGTTTCTGTTAAAAGATTCCCCAACTCTCCTGCACGATTTACGGCTCTTTATGAATCATTACTTCAGTTTTGGGGATTTTATTTTTAGACTACCAGACGGTACGGAAGTAAGTCGGGCATCGGATTTAAAATCGCTAGAAGAACAACTGCATTTTGTCCCGGATGAAAGTATTCGCTACCATGCTGAGCGTAATCACTTTTCGAATTGGTTAAAAGCACGTACTGAATTTTGGCTTGCATATAAACATAGACCGCGTAAGGTTTCTGATTTCCCATCAGTTGCAGCCATGCGCCACGATCTAATCACATCGTTCCAAATGTATCGTCGACTACGTCAGTTGGGGCAAATTACAGATTTCGACAAATCGACTTTTGATCCGTTAAGTAGTTTTGCACGGATTGGTGGGGGGTCGCTTGGTGGGAAAGCTCGTGGTCTCGGATTCATTAATACATTGATTAACAACTTTGATGTCCGGAATAAATTTGAAGGAGTAGAAATTTACGTACCACCAGCGATAATCATTGGAACGGATGTATTTGATCAATTCCTCGAGGATAATGGACTAAGGGAATTTGCCCTTCGCAGTACCGACAACGCTGAAATTACAAGATACTTTTTAGCCGCAAAAAGATTTCCAAGGAAAGTGTCACGGCAATTAGAAGAATTTTTAGATCTTGTTAAAGAACCATTAGCTGTTCGCTCATCTTCTCTCTTAGAAGATTCACAGTTTCATCCATTCGCAGGCGTGTATGAAACCTATATGATCCCAAATAATCATCCTAATCTTCAAAACCGAAGAAATGATTTGATAAACACAATAAAGCGTGTTTATGCTTCAACCTTTTATCAAAATACAAAAGATTATATGAAGGCTACTTCGTTCCGCCTCGAAGAGGAGAAGATGGCAGTAATTGTTCAAAAGATGGTTGGCACACAGTATGACAGTAAATTTTATCCTGCGATTTCCGGAGTTGCTAAGTCGTACAATTTCTACCCAGTTTCTCCCCAAAAACCTCAAGATGGTATCGTCTCGGTTGCACTCGGTTTAGGAAAATCGATTGTTGATGGTGGAGTCGTTGTCAGATTTTGTCCGAAGTATCCTCGACATCTTCTACAATTTTCTTCGGTGAAAGACACTCTTCGTAACAGCCAAACAGAGTTTTATGCTTTAGACCTTGATTCAAAACCAATTGCAGCGATTGATACACATGATGTACTATTAAAAATTTATAGACTTAGTGATGCCGAAAAAGATGGGACTTTAAAATATGTTTGTTCAACCTACTCTGCTGAAAATAATACTATACATGATGGACTTTCACGAGAGGGAAGACGAGTGATAACATTTGCACCAATACTTCGGAATGAAATTTTTCCACTACCTGAAATTATTGGATTCCTTGTCGAGATGGGTAGTTGGGGAATGGGCTCAGCAGTTGAGCTTGAACTTGCAATTAATATGTCGGTCCCTCCCGGAAAATTGATAGAATTTGGGTTGCTTCAAATCAGGCCGCTTGTTATAAGCAGAGAAACTGAAGAATTAGAATTAGGAATTATTGATAAACAGAAATTATTGTGCCAGAGTCATCAAGTATTGGGCAATGGTGTGATCAGTAATCTCTGTGATATTGTTATGGTGGATATTAATAGATTTGATCGGAGTAAAACACACGAGATGGCTGTTGAAATTGGTTATTTTAATAAAAAGCTTATTTCTGAGCAAAGATCGTACTTATTAATTGGATTAGGTCGTTGGGGAAGTCTTGACCCATGGTTAGGTATTCCAGTAAAATGGGAACATATTTCCGGGGCTGGGGTGATAATCGAAGCCGGTTTTAAAGATATTGATGTTACTCCTTCTCAAGGTTCTCACTTCTTCCAGAACATTACTTCTTTTATGATTGGATATTTTACTATTACTTCCAATGAACAAGAAGGAATGATTGATTGGGAATGGCTCGATAAACAAAAGTCATTAGATGAAAAAGTTTTTACAAAACACTTACGATTTGATAAACCGATTATTGTGAAGATGAATGGGCAACAGAATAAGGGAGTGATAATAAAACCTGGGAGTACTTAGAATGATTTCTAGATTTTAGACTCAGGGATACTTTCCTCGTAAAGGGTATCAGGGCAAAAGTATTGATCATTTTGCCATTTAATACTTCCTATATACGGAGTTACTGTCCCGACTTGAGCAACTTCCCCAAGAGAGGAGAAAAACATGCGAAAATGATTTGA
>CAYYIJ010000014.1:0-36963 GCA_964471945.1 uncultured Chlorobiaceae bacterium | reverse complement strand
ATATACAGAATCCGAGTAAGAAATTTATTCAAGTTAAGAAAATGCTGCTGATGAAGTAAAAACAGAAGATTTGAAAATATATTATTTCAAAGGTCGGCATGTTGCCGACCTTTTTTCTTGCATCTAACCATAAATCTATGTAATTTTTCCTAACAATTGAACTAAAAATATTTATAAATACCAATGTCTCTCGCTAAAATTATTTCTATATTAATTATGATTGCGCTCGGACCTACCAAAACATTTTCCCAGCATGATACTTCAAGTCCTGCATTGAGGGAAAAACTCTTTGATACTCTCTACTCCACTAAAGAACTTGGCTGCACGGTAAAGAAAGAGGGGACAATGTTCCGTCTCTTTGCACCGCGAGCTCTGCAAGTGTGGTTAGTTCTTTATGAAAACCACGATGACGAAGTGGGTGAAGAAATTAAAATGATTCGTGATGATGATGGTGTCTGGGAATATCTTTCATTGGGCAGATTATATGGTAGGTATTATGGATACCGAATTAAAGGACCATCTAGTGCTGGAGAATCCGCCTCAGGCGGATTCGATTCTACAGTCGTTATCGGAGATCCATATTCGAAAGCAGTTATCACAAAAAACAACTATCACCATCAGGCAAAGACACTCATTCTTGATACAAAATATAATTGGGATAAAGACACATTCATCATTCCCGCTAATCATAATGAGCTAATTATTTATGAATGTCATGTTCGTGATCTGACCGCTCACCCATCATCTGAAGTTGATGCTAACGGCACGTACCTTGGATTGACAGAAAAAGGAAAAACGGGAGGACTTTCATATTTGAAGGAGCTTGGCGTGAATGCTGTTGAATTCTTACCATTGCACAAGTTTAGCAACATCGAGATCCCATACAACGATAGCAGTGTTGTCAGCGATGAAGGAAAAATAAATACTTGGAATCCTTACGAGCGAAATCACTGGGGATATATGACGAGCTATTTTTTCGCACCAGAAACATATTACGCATCTGATGGGACAATGATACCTGATGAATATAACGGTATTGGTGGACGTGCTGTGAAAGAGCTGAAAGACCTTGTAAAGACACTACATCGTGAAGGGATAGCTGTAATTTTAGATGTTGTATATAATCACGTTTCTCAGTACGACTATAATCCATTCAAGTATATCGATAAATTATATTATTTCCACAATGATTCAGCGGGTAATTTTACAAAAGCATCCGGCTGTGGAAACGATTTTTATACTTCACGACCAATGGCTCGGCGTCTCATTGTTGAAAGTATAAAATACTGGATGACAGAATATCATATTGATGGATTTCGCTTTGATCTTGCTGCGATGATCGACAGGGAAACATGCGAGGAGATTACGAGAGAGGCAAAGAAAATCAACCCGAATGTAATTCTTATTGCTGAGCCCTGGGGCGGTGGTAAATATGATCCGCAGGGTTTCAGTGATATCGGTTGGGCATCGTGGAACGATAATTTCCGCAATGGAGTAAAAGGACAGAATCCTTATAATGATGCCGGTTTCATTTTCGGGAGATACCAGAACAAAAACACAAAACAATCGGTGATGAGTTTCGTAACAGGAACGCTACGGGAAGATGGTGGAATGTATTTGAAGAAAGATCACAGCGTGAATTACCTTGAGTCACACGACGATTATACATTAGGAGATTTTATTCGGATCGCAACCGGCGCAGTAACGGAATCCACACGAGTTACCGATATGGAAAAGCATGTTACACTCACACCGATTCAGCTTGCCGTTAATAAACTTGCGGCTATGTTTCTTTTAACGTCCCAAGGAGTGGTGATGATTCATGAAGGTCAGGAATTTGCACGCAGTAAAGTTATAGCATCTACCCGCATACCAGATCCACGAATCGGTATGATTGACAATAATAGTTATGAAAAAGATAATGAGACAAATTATCTCAATTATACACACCGCGAATTAAATCGTGAATTGTTTGATTATTACAAAGGACTTATAGAACTGCGAAAACAATATCCCATTTTTTCAACCTCACAAAAAGATGCTATTGAATTTTTAGAAACTAAAGACGATTTTACAATTGCTTTCAAGCTCGATGCTAAGAAAGGTAAAATAGGGCAAACTAAAAATAACTTCATTGTTATTCTGAATGGTAACTCGACTAAGAAATGTGAAGTTGAGTTACCTAAAGGTAAATGGTTAGTTATCGCTGATGAAAAGAAAATTTCCTTGAAGAAACCAACCGCAACATTTTCAAAAAAAGCCACACTCCCACCGACATCGGGTATAATTTTAATGAGCACTGAATAAACCGTTTAACTTATTATCTGTATATCGATGAGCAGCTTATCTTATTGGATTGTGGACTCTTTCAAGGGAAACGGCTTGAGGCGAATGATCGCAATAGCGGTAACTTGCCAAATCTTGTGAAACAGGGATTTACCGGTTCGATATATTCAACGTTTGCAATAAAAGATTTATGCGATATCATGGTTGCAGATTCTGGTTATATTCATGAGCCGCTCATCAAGCCACTGTATACTATAGATCGACAATCTTTAAAAAAGAATTAGGGCACCTTTAAAAACAAAAGGCAAATAAAAAATTTAACCACTGAGCGTCTTAGTGGTGAGTTTTTAGAGGTTCTCATTAGAAAATATAGGAATTTATGATATTCCCTGATTTTTTAAATATGAGTTGCATCTTGCTCTGTCAATTCGTAGATTAATATCGTTAATCTTTCTAAAGGAATTACTCAATGCGGTGGTTATACATAATATTAACAGTAATAATTTTTTCATCATGTTCACGCAAAAGTGATATAGATATCTACACTAACGGAAAAATCGCTGAAGAAAATAAAAGCTTTGATGAAGCTGCCGAATTATACGAGGAGGTAGTAAGCCGCTTTTCAACGAGTGCTTATGCTGAAAGTTCTCTTCTCCGCCTGGCATTTATGTATAATAATGATCTAAAAGATGTACGCAAGGCAATAAGCGCTTATCAACGATTTTATGAAACATTTTCTACAAGCAGTCAGGCGCCGACGATGCTCTTTCTTGCTGGTTTTACCTACAATAACGAACTGCGTGTTTTAGACAGCGCAAAAATGATTTACGAAATATTCCTTCGAAAATATCCCGAACATGAGCTTGCACCTTCGGCAAAATTTGAATTAGAAACATTAGGGAAAGAACCTACCCAGGCATTTACACCGCCGATAGTTATAACGGAAAAGAGTGAAACAAAACAAGCTTCAAAACCGAGCAGGAAGTGATAGAAACATTTCAAGATTACCGGAAATTTCTCCAACCTGAAATAGTAGCCCGGCTTGCTAACATGGAGCTAGTGGCACGGCTTGTCGTGGAAGGTTTTATCACAGGTTTGCATAAAAGCCCTTACCATGGTTTTAGTGTTGAATTTGCCGAGCATCGCCAATATATGCCCGGTGATGAGATCAAACATCTCGATTGGAAAATATTCGGAAGAACCAATCGTTATTATATTAAACAATTTGAAGAAGAGACAAATCTAAAGGCATATATTATTTTGGATGCGAGTCGGTCTATGTCTTTTTCATCCAACGGGCGAATGACAAAATTGAAATATGCTTCATACATAACCGCAGCCCTTTCTCAGTTGATGGTGCAGCAGCGTGATGCAGTTGGATTCACAATCTATGATGAGAAGGTTCGTCTTTATATGCCTCCTCATGCGACCAAATCGTACCTTAGGGAAATTCTACGGCAATTGGAATTACTATCGGCAAGCAATAAAACAGCCACTGCGTCTGCCCTTCATCTAATAGCTGAACGAATTAAACGTCGAGGGTTGGTAATTATTCTTAGCGATCTATTCGATGACCCAAATGAGGTTATGGCAGCTCTCCGACATTTCCGCCATAAGAAAAATGAGGTCATTGTTATGCACATTCTAGATCCATTGGAAATGTCCTTTGCGTTTGGACGTGATGCAGTGTTTAAAGATATGGAGACTTCAGAAGAGTTAGCAACTCAGCCCTGGCATATTCAAAAATCGTATCAGGAGGAAATAACAAAATTTACCAACAAGTACAAAAAAGAATGCCGAGATCATAAAATTGATTATGTTGAACTTGAAACCTCGACACCTTTCGATGTGGCATTATTCCAGTATCTAAACAAACGAAGACGGCTCGGGTAAGAACCACATCTAAGATTATCGTGTACGGGAAATGGCGTTTGAATTTGACTCCCCACATAAACTTTAGTATCTTTTAAGAGAAGAAGTTCTCATAAAATAATTGAGGATCAAACAATGAAAACTATCAATTTGTCTATCTTATTTCTTTTCATTTTATTGGTCGGTTGTCGGGATTTAGAAGGTCCCTCCGATCTTCCAGGACCAGATGTTGAAGCTCTGATAGATCCAAACATAATGCCGAAAGTTATTGCAACTTATCCAGTTGCAAATAGTAACGGACCTTATGATGAATTCCCGATTTCTCAGATTCAGATACGGTTTAATAAGATAATGGATCGAGCAACGGTCAAGCGTGCAATAAGTTTCAAATCCAATCGGCGTCTGCTCCAGATAGATACCAATAACATTCAATCAATTGGGGGAGATATTTTTACGTTCTATCCCACTGATGTTTCTGGACGTAGGAATTTTCTTTGGAAAATTAACGAAAGAGGCACATTGAGAATCGCTCCCGACGCGAAAGACATTAATGGAAACATTTTAGGATCAGAGTATGTCTTAACGTTTATGCCTGAAACCGAGTTTCGCATAGTTTCAGTGTATCCATCGAATGGTGTAATCAATGTTCCTTTGAATGATACGATACAAATTCGTTTTAACAGGCCTGTTTCGTTTAAGCGGGAAAATGATATTAGGAGCTCCATCAATATTGAACCAAGTCAAACCGGTTATTGGGGATTTAATCCAAAATACTCTGATAACACCGGCATTTATTTTATCAGCAATTCATCATTTAAAAGCGATACAATGTACACAATCACTGTATTTGAGACGGCAAAAGATAGTGATTATTACGAGCTCCCTAAAAAAATTAGCTGGTCATTTCGGACTGGTTTGTTCAATGTAAGCTCATCTTATCCAACAGATGGCAGTGTGGATATACCTCTTTATGGAACTATCGATGTCTCGTTCACAACACTGTTTGATCCGAACAGTGTAAAGCTCGACTCTGGATTTACGATTGATCCTTATATTGAAGGAACTTTACATTATTCTTGGAGCAATTTAGCATTCAAATTTATACCGTCCATAGAATTCGTTTCGGAAACACGGTATAATGTAAAACTCGATACTATCATCCAGTCGAAACAAGGTGAATATCTTTCTGCTCCACATCAATTTTCTTTCAAAACAGCTCCGTTAAGCGTGCTAAGAACTGCACCAAGTAATAATCAACTATACCCTCGTTCCACTAATACTATAGAAATCGAGTTTAATGCAATTCTTGATACAAGTACAATACGTTCCTCTTTTCAAATCGTACCATGGGAGGATGGAGAATTTATAATTGATAGATCACGAAGGTTATTTGTATACTATATGGGAGCCGGATTACTTCGGGCATATCAAGTATATAATATCCGTATTGGCGATAAACTGACTTCAATAGGACATGCACCATTCGCCGGTTACGAATTTAAATTCCATACAGGTGGTTAGTCATTGCAATACATATTTCTAATATTCAGTGGAACAAGGTAAACTTATTGTTAAAGGCGCTCGCGTCCACAATCTAAAAAATATTGACGTCGAGATGCCGCGTGATCAACTTATTGTAATCACTGGGTTGTCAGGTTCTGGTAAATCGAGTCTTGCCTTTGATACAATTTATGCTGAAGGGCAGCGGCGATATGTTGAAAGTCTTTCAGCATATGCGAGACAGTTTTTAGGATTGCTGGAGCGCCCCGATGTTGATTACATAGAAGGACTAAGCCCAACCATCTCCATCGAGCAGAAAACTGTTTCTCATAATCCCCGTTCAACCATTGGCACCGTTACTGAGATTTACGATTATTTACGGCTTCTTTACGCACGTGTTGGAATCCAGCATTGTTATAATTGTGAAAGGATTGTTCAGAAACAATCTGTTGACCAAATCATCGATACAGTAATGAAATACCCAGAAGGATCAAAAATCCAAATTCTTGCTCCTGTTATTCGAGGACGAAAGGGGCATTATCGTGAACTGTTTGAAGAAATTATTAAAGATGGTTTCCTCCGGGTTCGCATCGATGGTGAAATAAAAGAAATCTCTAAAGGGATGCAGATAAGCAGATACAAAGTTCACAATATCGAGATCGTGATTGATCGCCTTATTGTCCGTCACGATATGCGCTCACGCATAGCCGATTCGATTGAAACGGCTCTTCAGATCGGTTCGGGGCTCGTAATCGTAAATTCTGAAAACAAAGATCATCTTTTCAGTCAGCACCTCGCGTGTCTTGAGTGTGGGGTAAGTTACGATGATCCTGCACCTAACTCATTTTCTTTTAATTCGCCTTACGGTGCTTGTTCATTTTGTAATGGGTTGGGGGCGACAAGGGAATTCGATATTCGGTTAATAATTCCTGATGAAAGTCTTAGTATCGATAATGAAGGTATTGCACCGCTTGGCAAACCACGTGAAACCTGGCTCTGGAGTCAGGTAAGAGCAGTATCTCGGAAGCATAATATTGATTTGTCATTACCAATAAATAAATTGTCCAAAAGATACATCGAGCTTTTATTAAATGGTAGCGGCAATGAAAAGTATAATATTTTGTATACACATCCCAGTGGACGGACAGTTACCTACAAGCAACGATTCAATGGAATAATAAAAACACTCCAACATTATTACGATGAGAGTTCCTCCGAAGGGATGCGTCGGTGGATAGAAGCATATATGAATACAACGCCGTGTCATGTATGTGGTGGGGGACGCCTAAAAAAAGAAAGTTTACATATAAAGCTTCATGATTTAAGTACACAAAAATCGTTTGGTATACATGATGTTGTTCGATTATCGATTCGAGAAGCTGTAAAGTTTTTTGCAGTTCTAAAACTTAATGAACGTCAAAAGGAAATTGCACATCCAATTTTAAAAGAGATTCAACAACGGCTTCAATTTCTACTGAATGTCGGTTTGGATTATTTAACGATGGATCGGCCTGTACGAACGCTTTCGGGTGGAGAGGCACAGCGAATACGATTAGCAACCCAGATAGGAACGCAGCTTGTTGGTGTTTTGTATATTCTTGATGAGCCGAGTATCGGTTTGCACCAGCGAGATAATCTTAAGCTAATCAATAGCTTAAAACAACTCCGAGATTTAGGTAATACCGTTATCGTTGTCGAACATGATAAGGAGATGATTACGAGTGCTGATTTTGTTTTGGATTTAGGTCCCGGTGCTGGAGAACACGGAGGATACGCCGTAACCTGGGGGAAACTGAGAGAATTAAAAGTCAGAAATAATACTATTAGATTAAATGGATCTGGAGCAGTCTCACATACAGCTCTTTTCTTGAAAGGGAAAGAAAAAATTGAAGTTCCACAAAACCGCCGTGCAGGAAATGGAAAGTATCTTCGTCTTATTGAGTGTGCGGGAAACAACTTGAAATCGTTAACCGTAAATATACCGCTTGGAAAATTTGTTTGCATTACTGGCGTGAGCGGCTCTGGTAAATCTACACTTATAGCAGACACTTTGTATCCAGTTCTTGCCAGAAAATTTTATCAATCAAAAGGTGTTCCGCTACCATACGAATCAATCGAAGGATTGGAGTATATTGATAAAGTCATTGATATCGATCAATCACCAATTGGCAGAACTCCGCGTTCAAATCCTGCAACCTATACAGGTTTATTCACATTTATCCGTGATTTATATACACAACTCCCTGAATCGAAAATACGCGGTTACCGGTCCGGGAGATTCAGCTTTAACGTGAAAGGCGGGAGATGCGATGAATGTGAAGGTGATGGTGTACGAAAAATTGAAATGAACTTCCTCCCGGATGTATACGTCCTATGTGAAGTGTGTAAAGGTAAACGCTACAACCGGGAAACTCTTGAAATTATTTACAAAGGTAAATCGATTGCCGATGTACTGGGCATGACAGTAGAAGAAGCTCTGGGATTTGTCAAGGACATTCCACGAATTCACCAAAAGCTCCAAACACTGCACGAGGTTGGTCTTGGTTACATCCGCTTAGGACAGCAAGCAACAACACTTTCGGGCGGTGAAGCACAACGGATTAAACTTTCAACAGGACTATCGAGATATAGCACTGGAAAAACTTTGTACATCCTCGATGAGCCAACGACCGGATTGCACTTTGAAGATATCCGAATTCTTCTTTCCGTTCTTAATCGACTTGTAGAAAATGGTAACACGGTTATCGTGGTCGAGCATAACATGGATGTTATTAAAACAGCCGATTGGATTATCGATTTAGGACCCGAAGGTGGAGATGAAGGCGGTCACATCGTAGCTGAAGGTACACCAGAAGAAGTGGCGATGAATAGTCAATCATATACTGGTCAAATTCTGAAACACGAACTAAAAAAAATTGCATAGAAGCCGGAGTTCTTGGGTGCTATGCTTAGTGGTATTCTATGAAATGAATTGAATTTAATCAAATGAGACTTCTGAAAAATGGGGTTAATAGTCATGGTGAGCTTGTCGAACCATGACAATTTACTACGATTTCACGCTTCGACAAGTAAGCCTAATGCTTACAAGCTCAGCGTGACAGGGTTTATTTAAAAAAATGATTTTTTCAGAAGTCTCTCAAACGGTAATTCTTGGCGTTGTAATTTTAACATACGTTTTATTCGATCAGATAAGACGGAAATAAATAAGGATCCAAATATGAAACAAAAAATATTTTTTTACCTGATTACTTTTTGGTTGATTTTCGTATCAACAAACAGCTTTGCACAGGATCAACCATTTATCTTTACAATATACGGTGGACTCTTTTTCCCGTCCAATGCTCAGTTTAAACAAATTTCACAATCGAGTTCCGATCTTATATGGGGAGGTGGTATATGTTTACCTTTAAAATCAGAATTGTTTAGTACGGCTGATATATCGTACTTTCAGGCAAAAGCACTTGCCGACGCTTCAATAGACAGCTTGATTGTGCTTAACGAAAGCTTTATTCATGTCGGTATTCTAAATAAACAGTCATTAGTTGCCCAATTCAACCTACGTCTTACCGGCGGTTTAAGTTATTCAACGGTTAAATTAAAACTATCGAGCACCCGCACAATCGAGCGTACAATAAATGCAGAAAAAAGATTAGGTTACTATTTGGGTATCGGAATTGAGCAGCCGCTTGATAATGAATATCGTACTGCTATATTTGCTGATGTTTTATATGATTATCGCCGCTCTGAGAATAAGGAAATCTATGGTGACTTTGGAGGATTACGAATTGTTTTAGGATTTCACCTTTTTCTTTTCTAATCATTTTTCTCCTTGGTAAGCTAAATCCTAAGATGGCTCATGTAAGGTGTTGCTATCATTATTTCATTGCTTCATCTGTAAAGACAAGAAAGCTCGCAGGATGGCAACCTTATATTTGAAATGCATTGCATATTGTCGGTTTATTCAAATGTATGATTAGGGATTAATCGCAGAATCAAATCATGGAGTATATGCTTCGCTGCTTCTGGGCGAGCAATTTGAGAAGCAGCGTGTTTCATCTTTCTTAAAAGTTCTGGATTCTTAATCAACTGCTTCAGTTTGAAATGAAGATTTGGAAAATTTGGTGCACGCCATGCAGCACCATGTTCGGTAAGATAATTAGCGTTATGGGCTTCTTGCCCCGGTATGGGATCGAATATGATCATCGGTAAATGTTTCGCAAGCACCTCCGATACCGTCAAGCCACCTGATTTAGATATCAAAACGTCTGAGCATTCCATCAACTCATCGACGTAAGCTATGAATTGAAAAAGCCTGGGTGTAATATTAGTTGGGAATGATAATCGCTTCAATTTCTCATACAACATTTGATTTTTCCCGCATACGACAAGCAATTGAAATCGACTTCTATTAAAACCCGAGAGAAACTCAGCGATTGAAATAACGAGTTTATCAATGACACCAATTCCATAGCCACCCGATAGAATCATAATGGTAAATTGATTTGGCGACAATTGAAATTTTTTCCTTAAATGCTTTTGTGAAGATTGAACTGTAAATTGCGGCATAACCGGTATCCCTGTGATAGTAATTTGATCATCGGGTATCCCATGTGAGCGCACAGTCCATGCCGCTTCTTCTGTTGCTACATAGTAATGATGAACTGCTGGATTTATCCATATAGTGTGGACATCATAATCTGTTGTAACCGCGAAGAAAGGAATTTTCCAGCTGCTCTTAACAATCTCATCAGTAATGGCTTGATAAGGAAGAAAATGTGTGCAAAGTATTGCGTCAGGTTTTAACTCGTCAAGCACTTTGAGATATTTTTTATAATTGAAGTGGTCGAACAACTTGATGAAAGGAGGTTTCTGTTTTATTTTTCCTGAAGATTCGGTATGTTTGTAAAGATATCCCCACAAATCGGGTGAAGCATTCACAAGAGTAAAATAAAGATCATTGTATAATTTTTTAAAGAGCGGGAAAGTAAAGTTTAGTATATCTTCGTGTTGTATAACTATCGGGAGCGACAAAGAACGTGCAGTTTCAGCGAGTGCGTTACCAGCTCGTATATGGCCCGTACCAGCAGTGGCGGAAAGGATCAGAACGTGTTTTTTATTTTCGTCGCCGGCGATTTTCTTCATTCGAATTTCTTTAAGAAATTTATGAGGTGTTTGTTAAATTCTTCAGGATTTTCGAGATTGGTCATGTGTGCTGCATCTGGGAGGATGTGGATCTCTGCATTTTGAATTTTTTCTTTCATTGCTATGGATGTAGATGGAGGCGTCAACTCATCGAATTGACCAACCATGATAAGCGTTGGGACATCTATTTTTGAAAGCGATGGTGTTGAATTTGTACGAGCGGCAAGTGCGATAAGCATACCAGCGGCAGAATTTGGTGATGTATTTTCAATAATATCCCGGATCATTTTAACAACGTCAGGTTTTTTCAATAATGTTTTTTCATAAAAGATTGCAGGCAGATATGTAGTGGCATATTTTCTCATTCCGTGAATTTTAACGTTTCGTGCCTGAAGAGCACGCTTGATTTTAACTTCATTTGTGTCGTCATCGCTACTTGTGTCGCAAAGAACTAATCCCTTAAACCGATCGTGGTGTTTTTCAAAAGCACGTAATGCGATATAACCGCCCATAGATAAACCTACAAGGATTACATTTTGTAATTTAAGAGCATCAAGCAGACCGATGAGATCAAACACACAATACTCGATAGTATATAGACAGTTACCCACATCGCTTGCGCCGTGCCCCCGAATGTCATAGGTAACAACTGTATAGTCTTGTTTCAATGCTTCGACTTGCGGCTTCCACATTTCTTTACTAAAAGGGAAACCATGTATGAAAACGATTGGTAATTCTGTTTTGGGTCCTTCTATAGAATAATTTATACCAAAGCCATTGATCTTAAAATACATTATTGGTTGTCTCCTTTTTTATATTATTCCCTTGATTTATTTTTTTCAGGTATTAGCGAAGCTAAAAATGCAATAAATAATATTCCGAAGATTATGATAAGTGAGTAGTGAACCGGGATTTTGTAAAAATCAACGATGACCATTTTGATGCCGATAAAACCTAACACGAAGGATAACCCAGTTTGTAAATATCTGAGTTTGATCATCAGTCCTGCGATTAAAAAATAAAGTGCGCGCAATCCGAGTATCGCAAAGATGTTGGAAGTGTACACAATAAAAACATCGTGAGTAATTCCGTAGATTGCAGGGATGGAATCGATTGCAAAAATGATATCGGTACTTTCAATCATCATTAAAACTAAGAACAGGGGAGTTGCGTATATTTTTTTATCTATTTTTATGAAGAATTTTTCGCCATGCAACTCTTTTGTTACAGGAAATATTTTTCGGGCTAATTTTAATGTAATATTTTTTTCAGGATGGATTTCGGCTTCGCTTTTAACGGCTAATTTTATAGCTGTAAATATTAAAAAAGCTCCGAACACATACATTATCCAGTGGAACGTTGCAATAAGCATTGCACCAGCAGCAATGAACGCTACTCGAAAGACGATGGCGCCTAAAATTCCCCAGAATAAAATTTTGTGTTGATATTCTTTAGGAACGCCAAAATACGAAAAGATAACGATAAAGACGAAAATATTATCGACGGAAAGAGATTTTTCGACTATATAACCGGTTAAAAACTCCAACCCCATTTTGTTGGAACCCCAATAAAAGACACCCGCATTAAAAGCAAAAGCTAAAAATATCCAAAAAATACTCCATAACAAGGCTTCCTTGAATGAAGGGAAGTGGGCTTTACGGTGGAATACCTTCATATCGAGTATCAACATTACAATTACAAAAATTGTAAAGAGAATTCCAATTATGAGTTCGTTTATAGTAAGATCCATATCTTCGATGAGTATTGTAAAATATTAGATTGTTGAACAGTGTAAAAAGTTAATAATTATTTTTTTAAAAACATAATAGAAATAGGTTCTCATCAGGAAATGTGTTGCAGAACCTGTTCACTAATTTTCTTAGCACTCATAACGCAATCTCCAACTGCAATTCCACCCCGATAATTACTGCAAAAGTAAGTCCCATTAAAGTTATGTTCAAATTTTTCCAGAGCATCGGTCACTTGATGATATCCGATATTGTACTGAGGGATGGCTTTTTCCCATCGAATGATTTTTGAATATATTGGTTTTCCGGTTACTTGCATTAAATGCCGTAAATCTTCGAGTACGATTTTTACGAGATCATCATCATTTAGGGATACTAATTCCGGTTGACGAGCGCCGCCAACGAATGTTGACAAAGCGACACTTCCTTTTGGTGCACGATTTGGGAAAAGAACTGATGACCAAATTGTTCCAAGGATCTTGCGATGCTCTACTTTGGGGACAAGAAATCCAAATCCATCCAAGGGTCGATTAATTTGTTTTTCATCAAATCCTAAAAATATTTCTGCAACGGGAGGATAATAAATAGATTTAAGAACAGCAGCGGTCTCGGGAGATATTGGATGAATGATGTTCGCCGCTGAGTGAGCAGGTGTAGCTAGGACAATAATTTCAGAATTTATTTTTCGATACACTCCGTTTTGTTGGTAAACAATAGTGAACTTATTTTTTTCCCCCTGCATGTTCGGAGTCATCTTTTCAACTATACAATTGAGTTTTAAAGAGCTGCCAAGTTTATCTGCTATTCGTTTTGGAAGTACATTCATCCCATGCATAAAAGAAAATAATTTTGCACGGTCCTTGGCAATTTCTTTTCGCTGCTTTCTCTCGCTTCGAGATTTAATTGCGCCAATAAGCAAACTACCGTATTTTTCTTCAAGTGCATACAGCTTTGGGAATGCAGAGCGGACGGAAAGTTTATCAGGGTCACCTGCATAAACACCGGCAACGAAAGGATTTATTGCGTAATCTAAAAATTCTCGTCCAAGCCGGCGTATTACAAATTCACTGATAGTTTCATCGTGGTCAGCTCTTTTGATGAATGGTTCTTTAAAAAGTCTGAGTTTACCAGCTGCAGTCCATAATTTTGTTTTTATAAACGTTCCCGGGTTCATAGGAATTGGATGAAGAATACCATCACGAACAACGTATCGTTTTGAAGCAGAATCGTTTGCATAGATTCTCTGGTCAAGAATTCCTAATTCTTCAAATAACTGTTTTAGTAGTGGGGTAGTTTCGAGCGCACTATTCGGTCCCATCTCGACGAGCCAACCGTTATCGTATAATGTTTTCATCGTCCCACCTGGCTCGGAATCTTTTTCAAGTATTGTAACATTGATTCCTTTATTCATTAACCAATGAGCAACACTTAATCCTGAAATTCCAGCGCCGATGATAACGACCGATTTATTCTCTGAGTGGTTTGTTATTTCTGCATCTGGCATGATGAATTAATAATCATATATTTTCTAATACTAACGTTTTTAGACAATCAATGAACTTCGGAGAATCATTTAATGCCGGTGTAAGTTCAAATTGTTTAATGCCAAGATGCTCTGCCTCCCGCTTCATCTGAATATTAATTTCGTAGAGGGTTTCGATGTTATCAGTAACGAATGAGACTGGAATAATAAGTATATATTTTCGTCCCTCTGAAGCAAGATTGCGAATTGTTTCCCTCAATGAAGGTCCTAACCAACTTATCGGGCCTACCCTGCTTTGATAACAGATGTGGTGGCGTGATTTCCATTGCCCTTTTTGAGTTAGCAGTAGGACGGTTTCTTGTATTTGTTGTCGGTACAGGTCACCCTTTTTCACTATACTCATCGGGATGCTGTGGGCGCTAATGACCAAATCAATTTCTCGTTCTTCGATTGAAGAAAATCTTTTCAAAGCTGTCCGGATTTGTTCAATCAACGCTTCTATGTAAAGCGGGTGATCATGGAAAGAGTGAATAATTATTGTTGAAATTTTTTTAACTTCGTATAGTAAACTTTGCCGCTTCCATTCGTTCAGACTTGATCCTGAAGTAGCTTTTGAGTACTGGGGATACATAGGAAGAAGAATTATTTTTTTGAAAATATCTTTTTTTATCTGCTGAATAATTTCATCCGTCATAGGATGCCAGTATCGCATAGCGGTGAATACTTTTGTTGGGATGTGTTTATTTAATTCTATTTCAAGTGCATGTGCTTGTGATTTTGTTAACTCGTTAATCGGCGATTTGCCGCCAATTGAGAGATATTTTTCAATGACTTTTTTTGAACGTTTGGAGGAAATGAACTTAGCTAATGGTTTTCGGGCGAGGAAAGCACCAGGAAAATTTATAATGTCCGAATCGCAGAAAAGATTGTAAAGAAAAGGTTCGATTGCGTCAGGCGAATCTGGACCACCAAGCTGGAGGAGAACGACTGCAATTCTGTTTTCTGAAATCATTCGATGAATTTGTATTTGATCAAAGTCCATATCGCTTCTATTCCATCCTTCCAGCGGATTTTCTTTCCCTCGCCTTTTGTCCGAGGATAATAGTGAATTGGAATCTCAATAATTTTTTCACCACGTTTTAGGATTTTCGCTGTTACTTCTGGACAGAATTCAAAACGAACACACTTCAAATTAATGGATTTTAAAACGTCTGTTTTGAAAACTTTATAACATGTCGGTTCGTCTGTTATCTTTGAACCGTAGAGAAAATTTGTCAGCCATGATAGAAACTTTCCTCCAATATAAAAGCTGAAATAGCTGTGTTGATTGGCTTTTCCTAATTCCCGCGAGCCGTAAACAACGTTTGTCCGTTCCTCGATAATTGGCTTCACAAGCGCTGGATAATCTTCCGGCTCGTATTCTAAATCGGCATCTTGAATAATTACGATATCGCCTGTCACGTGTTCAATGCCGCTCCTGATTGCTTTTCCTTTACCATAATTTCTTTCATGGAAAACTGCCTTCACGTTTGAGTGCTTAGTGTACTCTTGAATTTTCGAACGAGAATCGTCTTTTGAATAATCATCGACTATAATAATTTCTTTCTCGATATTAACTTTTAAAACTTTATTAAGAATCTGGCTAAGTGTATTTTCTTCGTTATACACCGGAACGATTACAGAGAGTTTCATTCAATAATTATCTTTCTTAGTTGGATAGAGAGATTACAGTTCGATAAAGAAGTGTGCCAAACAAGAGTGTAACGATTGCCATGAAGGCGAGAGCGACTGTCAATATATTTTTCGAAACACCCGTATAAAGTGCATAAGTAAACCAAAAATCTAATGTGTGAAGCAATTTTGAGTGATCTTCCTGTGCAATGGGTAGTCGTTTATCGTTTTGATCGTTCTCAACTTTCAACTGCGGATAGTTTCCCCTAAAATGTTCACCGAGATTCCGAGCAAACATCTCCCAATGGCCCAATATGGGTGAATAGTTTGGGATGAAGTGTGCTTTGGCGAGAAATTCTGGATCATCAAAATGACGCTGATACGGATATTCTCCAATTTCACGTAAGTATGCACCCGCATAAATGCTAACACCGCCAATCTGGACTAAACATCCGATAATAACAAGACTGAAAAATACCTTTTTAAAGATCGCATTCAATGATGTGAAATAAATAGCAATAGGAAATAAAAGTAATGGCAGCAATGGTGTTAAGTATCTTGGTCCCCAGCTTCCATCACCTCCCCATGCGATGTACATACTTGAAAGTGTAAGATTTAAAATGAAAATTCCAAAGATACTATAAGTTTCGGCAGGAAAATTTTTATAAAAATGTTTAATGCAAACAGGGAGAAGAAACAAAATTGGTGCGAACCAAAGTATTCCTTTGCCCGGGCTCAAAAGTAGACCGAACATACCAACGTAAAATGGTATCGGAAACGATCTCCCGCCAGTATAGCCAGTGTCGAATGGATCACCGAACCTCAGGTAATTGTAAATGCCAGATCCGACGAAACCGATGAGGATAACCGGTATTAAAAAAATAGCGGTTTGCTTGAATGTCTCACTGAAGGTTTTCCCCGAATTAAATAAAATCCAGATTAAATAAATTAAAATGGGTAGAAGATTAATTGCGAAGACAAGTTTCGTTAATATACCGAACCCCAAGAATGAGCCAGCGATATAGAGATAACGAGTAATTTTTTCCTTTTGATATAATACCAAATACATAAATCCGCCAAGCAAGCATAATGTCAGGGTTGGTTCGCGTAAGTATAGTTTATAATATGGAAGAAGAAACGTGCTGAACGTTAGGGCAAGCGACATCCCGAGAGCAGTTCTGATACTCAGTCCCATTTTTCTACAAAAGATAAAAAAAAGTAGCGCAATCCATGCACCAACGAATGCATTTGTATAAGAAACTGCGGCACGGGGAAGAAATTCTTTCATTGATTCCGGTATTGGGAAAAATGTTTTTACCACTTCTCCGATGAGATATAATGGAATTCCAGCAATTATGTTTCCTGCCTCGTACCACGTATATGCTTTTCCGTTAACAAGCGTGCTGTTTGGTGTATTTTCTGGTGGTAGCGCAAGTGTTCCGTGCTTCACAATACTTTCGACCGTTAGATACATCGAAACCTCATCGCTTGAAACCAATCTTGCTCCGCTGGAGAGGAAAATAGCAGTGAGTGTAAATAAAAATAAATAAAGTTTTACTTTTAATTCACTCTGCATAACAAATAATGATATATTCCGATTATCAGTGATAGTTGGTACTTTCTTCTTTTACTGCCCGAATAAATTCTTTAGCATGATCGACAGGAATATCAGGGAGAATGCCATGTCCGAGATTGAAAATATGTCCGGAACCTTTCCCGTATTTTGCAAGAATAGATTTTACCTCAGCACGAATTTTGTCAGGTTTAGCGTATAAAATTGTTGGGTCCATATTTCCTTGCAAAGCAGTGTTATTGCCTACCAATTTTCTCGCTTCACTGATATCAATAGTCCAATCTAATCCTATTACTTGGCAGCCTGACAAGGCAATTTTTGACAATGAATGATCGCAATCTTTGCAAAAGACAATTACAGGTTTTCCGTTTGTTTTGGTCTCAGCGATAACTTGTGAGATATAATATAGGGAAAATTCTTGAAAAGCATCCTGTGTAAGAATGCCACCCCACGTATCAAAAATTTGAATAGCATCTGCGCCAGCTTCGATTTGTGCGCTCATATATGCTGCAACCACTTTTGCAAGCTTGTCGAGAAGTTCATGAGCTACTACTGGCTCGTTATAGATCATCTCCTTGATGAAGCGGAAATTTCTCGAACCGTGCCCCTCTACCATGTAAGCTGCCAATGTCCATGGTGAACCAGAAAAACCTATCAGAGGAACCCGGTCTTTAAGTTCTCTTCGGGTCAAGCTTAAAGCATCCAATACAAACTTTAATTTATCGGTTGGGTCGGGAACTAAAAGCTTTGCGATGTGTTCCTCTGACCGCAATGGTTCCGGTAACTGTGGACCACCTTTCCCTTCATCAACAACAAGTTTCATTCCCATTGCCTCAGGGACGACAAGAATATCGGAAAAAATAATTGCCGCATCCACGCCGATAATATCCACCGGCTGAATTGTTACATCGGCGGCAAGTTCAGGAGTCTTACAGAGTGTAAGGAAATCAACTTTCGAACGCACTGCCCGATATTCTGGTAGATAGCGTCCTGCTTGTCGCATCATCCAGATTGGTGTGCGGGGAATAGGTTGACGAAGGCATGCTTTTATAAATAAATCGTTTATCATATTTTAATATCGGTTTTTTAGATTTATAATTGAAAATATTTAACTATTGCTTCAACAAGTGCTTCGATAGTTGATTGTTCTGGCTGAATGTCGATGTCGAGCCCAAGTTCTTCAATGGCTTTCGCTGTTGTTGGACCGATGACTGCAATTTTTATTTCTGACGAAAATACGTTCTTCGGAATAATATTAAAAAAATTTTTTACGGTTGAAGGGCTTGTAAATATCACGACATCAATCTTGCTATTTGTTATCAGTTTGCGTACCACATTTATGTTTTCGGGCTTTGGTTGTTTTGTTTGATAAATAATAATCTCGTCAATTGCTGCACCAACCAATTTCAAAGTTGCAGGCAATACATCTTTTGCCAAGTTACCCCTTGGGAAAAGGAAGTATTTTCCATTCAGGTCTTCTTGTTGAAGTTTGTTGGCTAATTCTTGGGCAGTGAATTTTTCTGGTATAGTCGTAACACTCAACCCGTAACTCTCAACAGTTTGCTTCGTTTTATTCCCGACTACAAAAATCATTTTTTTCTTTAAATCACTAAAAAAAATATTTTTTTCAATCAATCGTTGAAAGAAAAATTCAACGCCATTCGTGCTTGTAAAAACCATTCCATCATACATGTACAATCCATCGATGGCTTTATCCACCATTTCCCATGAGTCTGGTTGAACAATCTCAATGGTTGGGAAAATGATTGGAATTCCGCTTTGCTGCTCAATCAAATGGATAATCTTTCCTACCTGCGCTGCTGCACGCGTAATGAGAATTGTTTTACCTGCTAAACTCATTCCACTTTTCTGATTTGTTCGAGAATATTTTTACCGCCGCTTGAATATAATGTATGTGCAAGTTGTTTACCTAATTCTTCTGAGTTTTCCGGTGAGCCACGAACCATTCCACGTACAATTCTTTTACCGTCTAAGCTTCCAATCAGTCCGTCCATGATAAACTCATTATTTTCTATTCGAGCATAAGCGCCAATGGGTATTTGGCATCCGCCTTCGAGTGTATGGAGAAATGCTCGTTCACCGAGTGTTGAAAAAGTAGTTGCCTGACTTCCTATAGGACTGAGGAACCAATTTATGCGTTCATCATCTTCACGAATTTCAATCGCTAAAGCACCCTGTCCAACCGCTGGCAGTATTTTTTCAATTGATATTATTTCAGTAATTCGGTTTTCGAAACCGAGTCGAACAACCCCCGCATAAGCAAGAATCATCCCATCCCAATCCGATGCATCCAATTTTGCGAACCGAGTATTCAAATTTCCCCGGAGATCAACAATCTCAAGGTCGTGCCGCCAATTTAAAAGTTGGCATTTTCGGCGTAAACTTCCGGTAGCAATTTTTCCACCACGAGGAACATCTGATAAACTTCTATAAGTTTTTTTATCATGGGAAATAAAAACATCATGTACATCTTCACGCTTGGTTATTGCCCCAATCTTCAATCCAGCTGGAAGTACCGTTGGTAGATCTTTCAAGCTGTGAACTGCAATATCAACTCGTTTTTCTATCAATGCAATCTCGATCTCTTTTGTGAATAAACCCTTATCGCCAATCTTAGAAAGCGGAGAATCCAGAATTTTATCACCCGTTGTCTTAATAATTTCAATCTCGATTTGGAGTTTCGGGAAGAAATCATTCAATTTACGCATAACCCATTCTGATTGCCAGAGTGCAAGTTGACTTCCCCGTGTCCCAATTACGATTTTTTTAATTTCCTTATTCATTAAGATACTTTCCTATCTAAGCCAAATAAACGACGCAGAATATGAATCTTTGTACGGGTTTCCTCCGGACTATGTTCGGTTGTTCTATTTTTCAGATTGACAATCGGTGTATGTAGAATTTTATTCAGAATGCGTTTTGTTAGTATTTCGATTTCTTCATGTTTGTCTTTACTGAACTGGTGTATATGTTTTTTCACTTCGTCATACCGAATTTTCTCAAAATGTTCGCGGAGTTGTTGTATTGTAGGTGTTACTTCAAGCGAATCATACCAAGTTTTGAATTGTGTTAATTCATCAAGGATAATCTGTTGTATCATTGGCACTTCGGTTCTGCGGTGGGCAAGATTCTTGTCGATGATGTGATTCAATGCATCAATATCGTGAAGGAAAACATTATCAATCTCATTCGCCTTGGGGTCTATGTTTCTTGGCACTCCGATATCGATCAAAAATATTGGTTTATTACCACGATGCTTCATTACCTTCTGGAGATCATTTGCGGTTGCAATGTACGATGGTGAATCAACCGAGCTGATAACAATGTCAACATGTGTAAGTTCTTCAATTAGCTTATCGAAGTCGATAACACTGCCATTCAGATTTGCTGCAAGTTCTTCAGCGCGTTTTCGTGTACGGTTTGTTATTAGAAGGTTACCTAAATTCCTGGCAGCCAAATGTTTTGCGGTTAGTTCGCCAGTTTCTCCAGCACCGATAAGTAGAGCAGTATGCTTTGTTAGGTCCTCGAAAATTTTTGAAGCAAGTTCTGCCGCTGCATAACTAATCGAGACTGCCCCCTCACCGATTTCTGTTTCCGATCGTGCTCGTTTGCCTACGCGAAAAGCTGTATTGAACAATCTGTTCAAGATTAATCCAGGCGATTGAACTCCTTGTGCAATTGTAAATGCCTCTTTCATTTGATTTAGAATCTGCACATCTCCTAATACCATCGAATCGATACCGGAAGAAACGCTAAAAATATGTTTTACGGCCATCACGGAAGATAGAGAGTAAAAATGTTTCATTTCGACACTTGCATCTACTCCTTTTTCCTTAGCGAGAACCTTCCACAATGGATCACTATTTACCCTCCCTTCGTGTGGGACGTAATATAATTCGGTGCGGTTACACGTAGAGACAAGTACGAGTTCTTTAAGCTGCTGCTCTTGAAGATTAGCGAGTACATTCGGAATCTCATTTACAGAAAACCAAAGCTTTTCCCTGATTTCAACGGGTGCGGTTCGATGATTTATACCGAGACAAAATATGTTCATAAGAACGCAATATACGATGATTATAGGTTACTGAATGCAAAATGTGATTATGTTTTGGAATCCCGAATATTCACTCCTAATTAAATTTGTGAAAACTACTGAAGAACATGTTAATTATTGTCATAGAAAAAATTGTTATTGCAAATCCAAAAATCGAAAGAATCATAATTCGTCTCCCACTCCAACCTATGATTTTTTTCGCTGTCAAACCAACAGTATAAACTACCCAGATCGCAATTGTACCAATCAGTTTTGGATCAGTGTATGAGAATTTCTCAACTGCTCTGGGCAGCCAGATCAATCCGATGACGATCGCTAAGGTCAGGAAAATAAAGCCGAACACAATTGCAGTAAAGCTCATGCGTTCAAGCATCTCGAGATTTGGCAGCCGTTGATATATCAAACTGAAATGATTTGATTTTATATCGTGGTAGAGCATGAGGTAAAGAAACCCGTACACAGCAGAAATAGTAATCGCAGCATATCCGAGCAGAGCGCTTGATACATGAAAACCTAAAAGATTGCTCTGCAAGACAGTAGGTATTACTGTCAATTCCTTGATGAAAAATGATGAAACTGTCTGGAAAATCAAGGGAAAAATTAAAATAAAAAATCCAGTGGACCTGTTTTTTGTTAAATTCTCGATGTAAGCATAAGCTAAAATGATCATGAATGCAATCAGCGAAAGAATCTCGAATTTTGTGGTTATTGGAGGATGATTGTATACGAGAGTTCTAACAATAATATAGAATCCATGTAGAGACAAAGTTAAATAGAGTAATGGAGTTCTTGCAGATTCAGCATTTTTTATTTTTTTAAAAAACGCCAGAACATATGCCCAAATTGCAAATAAATAGAGAAAGGGTAGAAGAATTTCTAAGGAATTTAGTAATAATTGCATTTCAACAAGGAAAAAATTTCATTAAAGATAGTTAAAACTACATAAAATCACAAAAAAGAGTTAGTTACCTGAATTTGACTTGCAACTCCTTAAAGTCTTTCTTATATTAATATTTCACAGCCCGTTTACAAAAAAAAGATATTTATGAAAGAAATATTGCAATATATCGTTGCAAATAAACAACGTTATATAAATGAACTCAGGTCTTTACTTGCCATCCCAAGCATAAGCACAAACCCAGAAAATAAAGATGATATACAACTTTGCGCACAATGGCTAGGCGATCATCTTACAAAGATAGGGATGAAGAATGCTAAAATAATACCGACAGGTGGTCATCCAGTTGTGTATGCCGAATGGTTAGGTGCTAAAGGAAAACCTACCGTTTTGATTTACGGACATTACGATGTCCAACCAGTCGAGCCGTTATCCTTATGGACTACCTCGCCTTTCGAAGCGACTATCCGTAATGGAAATATGTTTGCACGTGGGGCAACTGATGACAAAGGGCAATTTTTCACGCATCTTAAAAGCATTGAAGCCTTTCTAAATAACACTGGAAATCTACCTATTAATATTAAAATAATTCTGGAAGGTGAAGAAGAAATTGGCAGTGTGCACTTAGAGAAATTTATTCAGGATCATAAAGACTTATTAAAAACCGACTTGGTAGTTATCTCTGATACATCGATGTTTGCCAAAGGCATTCCATCAATATGTTATGGTTTACGGGGTCTTTCATATATGCAGATCGATTTAGTAGGTCCAAATAAAGATTTACATTCAGGTTCTTTCGGAGGAGTAATTCATAATCCGATTCAAGCCCTCGCAGAGATTATTTCACAACTTCATGATAAGCACGGTCGTATCGCAATCCCGGGCTTTTATGACGACGTACGAAAACTAACAGCGCAAGAGAGGAACGCCTTTAAAAAACTTCCGTGGAATGACAAGAGGTATGCGAAAAATTTAGGTGTTAAAAAATTATATGGTGAAAAAGGATTCACTACACTTGAATGTTTATGGGCACGACCGACGCTTGAATGTAATGGTATATGGGGTGGATTTACAGGTGAAGGTGCTAAGACCGTTTTACCATCGAAAGCATCGGCGAAAATATCGATGAGGTTAGTTCCGGATCAGAAACCTGAGAAGATCGCAAAACTCTTCGAGAGACATATTAAAAATATATCATCTAAATCTGTTCGAATTACAACAAGTTATCTTCACGGCGGCGAACCAGCAATCACTTCGATTAGCAACCCAGGTGTCCGGGCGGCAGTAACAGCATTAGAAAAAGGTTTTGGAAAAAAACCTCTTTACCAACGTGAAGGTGGCTCAATCCCAATCGTTGTACAGTTTAAAAAGTTATTAGGGGTGGATACAGTTCTGCTCGGTTTTGGATTACCTGATGAAAACGCACACGCACCTAATGAATTTTTTCGTTTGGAAAACTTCTTTGGCGGGATAAGAACCATAACACATTTCTACAACGAGTTACCCAATTTTATGAATAGAAAGTAAAGTGAAAATATACACAAAAACAGGTGATCGAGGTGAAACTTCCATTTTAGGTGGCAAACGTGTTCCGAAAGATTCGCTTCGCATAGAAACTTACGGTACAATTGATGAGTTGAATAGTTCTATCGGTGTTTGTCGATCATTTAATTCTGTAAAGGAAATTGATATAATCCTCAAAGAAATACAAAGAGACCTATTCGCACTCGGCACTGAATTAGTATCTTCTCTTGAGTCAAAGAAAAAAAGTAAATTGCACCCTAGCATATTAGCAATTAAGCGGATGGAACAAGTCATCGATGAACTTGAACCTAAGTTAATTCCATTAAAAAATTTTATTCTTCCGTGCGGCAGCCAGGTGGCAGCAATGCTCCATCTCGCCCGGACAATCTGCCGGCGCGCCGAACGATTTGTTGTTCGCTTATCACGTGAAGAGGAGGTTAGTTCTCATCCAACTATTTATCTCAACCGACTTTCCGATTTTCTTTTCGTGTTAGCTCGATGGACCAACGAGTTGAGTAACACACCAGAAGAACGATGGAAATCTCGGTAAAGATATTATTCTCTTAGTGTAATCTCCACTTGTTTCTGATTTTCTTGTAATCCAAATTGTTTATTAATGAAAGCATCATGATAGGAAAAAAAATGAGCATCGGTAGGGTGGCGTTCCAACTTGGGAGGCGAAGTCAGAAACCGTGGATCCTACCTGATGCTCGATATTATTATACAATCCTTTTTTGAAAAAGTCAAGAAAAATAATTAACGAAAAAATTATTATATAAAATATCTTTTTTTTTACTTTGACATTATAGCATTTTTTTATAAATTTACATAATTTCAATCAATATCACTCAATGTTAACAGAATTTGGTAAAGTTTTTATTTTTTTAATAATAGGAGGAATTTTTGTTGCAGGCGGTCTTGCTGTAGCCTGGCTTATTCGTCCGCATAGATGGTATCCTGCAAAGCTTTCTACTTATGAATGTGGTGAAACTCCAATCGGGGATGCAATAGTTAAATTTAATCTTCGTTTTTACGTAGTTGCTCTCATCTTTCTCATTTTTGAAGTCGAAGTAGTCTTTCTTTTCCCGTGGGCTGTTGTTTTCCAAAAGTTAGGTTTATTCGCCTTTATTGAAATGATTATTTTTCTTTTTATTTTGTTTGTAGGATATGCGTATGTATGGGCTAAGGGTGATTTAGAATGGGATAAACCTACACCTCAGATTTTAGCAACTCAAAATAGTACCTCAAAATTAACAGCATAGAAAATATTTAAACATGGGTTTATTGGATGTAAAATTCAATGATGGGAATGTAATTATTACGACTGCAGATAGTCTTCTGAATTGGGCACGTCTATCCTCAATGTGGCCCATGCAGTTCGGGCTTGCTTGTTGTGCCATTGAGATGATGGCAACTGGTGCTTCGCATTACGATCTTGATAGATTTGGAGTATTTTTCCGAGCGACACCTCGTCAAGCTGATGTTATGATTGTTGCTGGAACCGTAACACTAAAGATGGCTAGCCGGATTATAAAATTATATGACCAGATGGCTGAACCTCGGTACGTTCTTTCGATGGGAAGTTGTGCTAACTGTGGTGGTCCGTATTGGGAACATGGGTATCATGTTCTCAAAGGTGTTGATCGTGTAGTTCCTGTTGACGTTTATGTTCCCGGTTGTCCTCCTCGCCCCGAAGCTTTGCTCGAAGGAATTATGAAACTTCAAGAAAAAATCCGTGCCGAAAGTTTAGTCAAGAAAACTGCTTAAATTATGAACGTTCAAGAAATTACTGATAAAATAAAATCTAAATTTCCCGATGCTATCATCGAAGGAAAATTAGAAGGGGTAGTTGATCCTTTCATTAAAGTTTCTCCTTCTGGTTGGCAGGATTTAGCATCGTTTCTAAAGAATGACGATGATTTGTTATTCGATTATCTGATGTGTTTAAGCGGAGTTGATTATGGTAAAGGTATGCTTGGTGTTGTGTATAATATCTATTCAATGAAAAAGAAGCACAAGCTCAATGTGAAAATTGAAGTACCTAAAGATAATCCTGAAATTCATTCAATTGCTGACATTTGGAAGACAGCAAATTGGCACGAACGAGAAGCTTATGACCTAATTGGAATAAGATTCATTGGCCACCCAGATTTAAGAAGAATTCTAAATCCTGATGATTGGGAAGGACATCCTTTACAGAAAGATTATAAAGTTCCAGAATCATATCAAGGAATGAAAGTTCCCTACTAATTAATAGACTAAATGACCGAAGTTATTACAACTCAAATAAAAACTACGACTGGTAGAAAAATCCGTACTGAGGAGATGGTTCTCAATATGGGACCTCAACATCCTTCTACTCACGGTGTTCTACGACTTGAGTTGGTAGTTGATGGAGAAATAGTTATTGATGTAATCCCACATATCGGTTATCTTCATCGTTGCTTTGAAAAACATGCCGAGAATATGACAAATTATCAGCAAGTGGTTCCATATGTTGACCGTATGGATTATTGTGCGGCGATGAATATGGATTTCGGATATGTCCTTGCAATTGAAAAACTCCTTGGAATAAAAGTACCTGAACGGGTAGAATATATTCGTGTGATAATGGCGGAGCTTCAGCGTATTGCATCGCATCTGATTGCGGCCGGGACATATGGACTCGATATCGGTGCGTTTACTCCATTCCTTTATATGTTTCGCGATCGTGAGCGAATCCTCGATTTGTTCGAAATAACATGCGGCGCTCGGTTACTTTACAATTATATGTGGGTGGGCGGTGTATCTCATGATTTACCTCCCGGCTTCATTGATAAAGCAAAAGATTTTTGTCAGTACTTCAGACCCAAAATAAAAGAGTACAACGATTTATTAAGTTACAATGAAATATTTGTTAAGCGTACTGCTAATGTCGGAATTCTTCCAAAGGATGTAGCAATTGCTTATGGTTGTTCGGGTCCAGTCCTCCGCGGTTCTGGTGTAAATTTTGACTTACGACTTGATGATCCTTATTCTATTTATAATCGTTTCGAGTGGGAACCTCAAATCGGTAAAGGTGAAATGGGTACTGTTGGTGATTGCTGGGATCGCTATATGGTTAGGATTCGTGAAATGGAACAAAGCAATAATATTGTAGAACAAGCACTAAATCAAATTCCTGATGGTGATGTTGCTTCTTCTATTCCAAAAAGAATCCGCCCGAACCCTGGTGATGTATATTTGCGAACAGAATCGGCTCGTGGAGAGCTTGGTTTCTATGTTATTAGTGATGGCAGCGGAAAACCATATCGTGTTAAAGGTCGCTCACCTTGTTTTTCAAATTTAAGTGTTATTCCGGAGATATCTCGTGGTTACATGATTGCTGATATCGTTGCTATTGCTGGAAGTTTAGATATTGTTCTTGGGGAAGTAGATAGATAATGGAACAATTTCTCAGAAGTATTTTTGACAACGATTTCTTCGTGTACATTCTTATCGGTGTGGTACCACTTATTTGGATTATTCCTTATGCATTATTAGTTATTTATTTAGAGCGTAAAGTTGCAGCTCATATGCAAGATCGCTTAGGTCCGATGCGGACTGGCGGCTGGCATGGCTGGGCACAAACGATTGCCGATATGGTTAAGCTTCTTCAAAAAGAAGATATCGTTCCCGATGCAGCCGACAAGAAACTTCATAAACTTGCACCGTTTATAATCTTCATCGGTTCGTATGCAACGTTTGCTGCTATTCCATTCAGCAGTGAATATATCGGAAGCAATATCAATATTGGTTTATTGTACATTGTTGCTATTTCATCGCTTGCTATAATCGGAATTTTGATGGCTGGGTGGGCATCTAACAATAAATGGTCGTTATTCGGTGCGATGCGCTCGGTAGCTCAGATTGTCAGCTATGAAATCCCTGCTATATTGGCTATCCTTGCAGTTGTGATGATTGCTGGCACAATGAATCTTCAAGAAATAACTCAGATGCAGACTGGTTGGTTCTGGAATTGGTTTATATTTAAAAAATTTCCTTTTATCTTTGTTGCGTTTATTATTTATTTTGTTGCATCGCTTGCAGAGACAAACCGTACACCATTTGATATTCCTGAAGCCGAGTCGGAGCTTGTAGCCGGTTATGTCACAGAATACAGCGGGATGAAGTTTGCAATGTTTATGTTAGCGGAGTTCGTTAACATGTTTGCTGTTTCTGCTATTGCGGCTACACTTTTCTTAGGCGGTTGGAATAGTCCGTTCGGTGATTTCATGAGTGGACCTATCTGGGGTGTTTTCTGGTTCCTCTCGAAAGGAATGTTCTTCGTTTTTATTCAAATGTGGCTAAGATGGACGCTTCCACGTTTGCGAGTTGATCAGCTTATGTATGTATCTTGGAAAGTTTTAACGCCGTGGGCTTTTGCTTGCATTTTATTTATCGGCTTGTGGATGATGCTGTAAGGTTAGAATCTAATAATGAAAAAATATTTCATCGACATATTCAAATCTATCTGGACGGTTCTTATAGGAATGAAAGTAACATTTGGACATCTTTTTGTTCCTTCCGTAACCATCCAATACCCTGATGTAAAAGTGAAACTTCCTGAACGAGTACGAAACCGGTTGTATGTCAATATGGATGATTGCATTGGTTGTCTCCAATGTAAAATGGCTTGTCCAGTTAATTGCATTGAGATTGAAACAGTAAAGTCTTTACCAACAGATGATTTAGGAACTACTTCAACCGGCCAGAAGAAAAAGTTATGGGTAACTATATTCAACATTGATATTGCGAAGTGCTGCTACTGCGGACTTTGTGTTTATCCATGCCCTACAGAATGTATATACATGACCGAAGTATATGAATTCTCGGAATTCGATAGGAGTAATTTACTTTACAATTTTGTAACATTAACGAATGCTGAGATAGCTAATGTGAAAGAGAAAGCAACAGCATACGAAAAAGAACAGGCAGCCAAGAAAGCGGCTACAGTTCAGGTTAAACCAATATGAATTTATTTGATGTAATATTCTACTTCTTCGCAGTGGTTACACTTCTATCGGCAGGTGTGGTAGTGTTTTCACGGAACATTATCTACTCAGCGTTTTCACTTTTGTTTACGTTTTTCGGTGTTGCTGGAATTTATGTTCTGCTCAATGCGGATTTTCTTGCGGTTGTTCAGCTTCTGATCTATGTTGGCGGAATACTCGTTCTTCTCATCTTCGGTGTTATGTTAACGAACAAAGTTATCAACGTAGATATAAAAAGTGGCACGATGCAAACACTCCCAGCTTCTTTGCTGGTTGCAATGACTGCCGGCTCACTCTGCGGTGTTTTTTATGCAACCGATTGGATAGTGGTTCAGAATATTCCGCAAGTGGAAACAACTACGAACAAATTAGGAGAGATGTTTATGACAACTTACTTGCTGCCGTTCGAGGTTGCTTCAGTTGTTTTACTCGTTGCTCTAATCGGTGCTGCCATGATCGCTCGACGAGATAAGGGTGTACCCAAGTGAGTTTTTTTAATTTTTCCTTTTGCCTTTTTAATTGATTATGCAAGTTACTTTAACACATTATCTTATTGTCAGTGCAATCCTTTTTTCACTGGGTTTATATGCAGTCATTACTAGGAAAAATGCAATTCTTGTTCTAATGGGTATTGAGCTGATTTTGAATGCGGCTAACATCAATTTTATAGCATTCTCCCGTTATGGTGGGATGAATTTAGATGGACAAGCGATTGCAGTTTTTGTAATTATCCTCGCAGCTGCTGAAGTCGCTGTTGCATTGGCAATTGTATTAAATATTTATAAGCAGTTTCAAACAGTCAATGTTGACGAAATCAATAAGTTGAAGGAGTGAAGTATATTGCGGATTTTGGAATGTGAATTTCAGATTGATGAACAGATTAAGGAGAATCGGATAGAATTATGACACAAGAGCTGCTTGTTCGGTTTTCATTGTTAATTTTATTTCTACCTCTCGTAAGTTTTCTCACGTTGATATTTTTCGGGAAAAGATTTTCACGGCAAGGTGATTGGTTCGGCACATCGATACTTTTTATATCGCTTGTATTGTCGTTCGTTGTAATGTACTTTAAGCTCACAAGTTTTCCAGAGGCAATCAACTATAGTTTCAAGTGGATTGATTTTGGAAATGTACCGTTGATAGGTTTTGTTCAAGTTCATCTCGGTTTGGTTATTGATAACCTATCGGCAATCATGATGGTTGTCGTGTGCATTGTAAGTGCTTTCGTTCATCTCTTCTCTATCGGTTACATGCACGGGGATGTTAGGTATTCAAGGTACTTTGCGTATTTAGGAATATTCACATTCTCGATGCAAGTTATTGTCCTTACTAATAATTTCTTCACGATGTATGTCGGGTGGGAGCTTGTTGGATTGAGTTCATACTTGCTCATCGGTCACTGGTACGAGAAAAAATCCGCATCCAATGCAGCAATCAAGGCATTTGTCGTCAATCGAATTGGTGATATTGGAATGTTTGCCGGTATTCTGATTCTCTATTTTACTTTTAGAACGTTTGGCTTTAATGAGATTTTTTCTGCAATCAGTAATGGAAAAATTCCGATGGGAAGTGAAGCTTGGTTAACCGCTGCTGGAATTTTAATTTTCTGTGGTGCGATTGGTAAATCGGCGCAGTTTCCATTGCATGTATGGTTGCCCGATGCGATGGAAGGACCCACTCCAGTTAGTGCATTGATTCATGCCGCAACGATGGTTGCCGCGGGTGTTTATCTTGTAGCTCGCACTTTCCCGATCATGACAGCGGAAGCACTAATGACAATTGCATACATCGGTGCGATTACTGCTTTCATCTCAGCAACAATAGCGATTGCCCAAAATGATATTAAAAAAGTTCTTGCATACTCTACTATTTCACAGTTGGGCTACATGGTGATGGGCATTGGAGTTGGTGCCTACACTGCTGGTTTTTTCCATCTTACAACTCATGCTATGTTCAAAGCAGGATTGTTTCTTGGTTCTGGCTCAGTGATTTACGGTATGCATCATGCACTTCATCATCAAGGCGACCATCATACCGATCCACAAGATATCCGAAATATGGGCGGGTTAGGGAGGAAGATGAAGATTACCTTCTTCACATTCCTCATGTACACATTGGCGATTAGCGGCGTTCCGTTTACTTCTGGATTTTTAAGTAAAGACGAAATTCTCGCAGGCACAATCGCATTCGGCGGACTAACCGGTCATTACTTGATACCGATTATCGGATTTTTAGTTGCCGGCTTAACTGCATTCTATATGTTCCGACTTGTTATTATTACCTTCTTAGGTGATCATGTTGATAATCATCGTATCGAACATATTCATGAATCACCGAAGACTATGACGATCCCACTCATCATTTTTGCAGTCCTTAGTTTCTTCGTATTTTTCTCTTTCAATCCATTCGGTGCGTCTTCTGGATGGTTTTATCATGCTATGGAGAGACCAGTCTCCGTTGTACCTGAAAGTGTCCGAGCAACAGAAATTGAAACCTTTGAAGAATCGCTCCATCACGCGCATGTTCCCGCTATGATTTTATCTTTGGCCGTTGCCGGGATTGGAATTCTTATTGCTTTTGCAACTTACAAGTGGAAAAAAATAAACGCTGATGCAATAGCACAAAAGTTCGATGGTCTTTACAAGTTCTTACTCAACAAATGGTATTTCGACGAGCTTTATGGTTTGTTAGTTGTTGGTGCAACACATGCATTTACACGTGTTCTCAGGTGGTTTGATAATAATATAATCGATGGTTTAGTAAACGGAACAGCAAGCTGGACGAGGGCAATTGTTTTCGGTTACACCGATCATGTTAAGGAACAAAAAACAAGCGCCTCAATCTTTTTAATTCTCGGCGGGATTATCTCTGTACTTGTTGCATTCTTTGTCGGTCAGTGGTTCTGGCTAGAAGGTTCTTTTATAACAGCAATTGTCATGGCGATTCTATCCGGTGCCTTGACTTTCTTCTTCTTCTGGGCTGGTGCTGGTGGATTCGATTTGCATGTGGTCGATGGACTTGTGAACGGTGTTGCATATTTCTCAGGTTTTTTTGGAATGATTTTCAGAAAATTCCAAACAGGACGAGTCCAAACTTACATTGTGTTTGTGCTTTTAGGTGTGATGGTTTTATTTTATGTGTTTAGATAATAAAATGGATTACTGGAATAATGGAGTGATGGAAAGTTATTTTTCAATACTCCATTACTTCATCAATCCAATACTCCATCATTTGAACGGCAAATGATTTTGAATTTTAAAATAAAGTTATAGGAAATCAGTAATGAACTTTTTAGGTATAGGCATATTATCATGGATAACCTTCCTGCCGATTGTAGGAATGATTCTTGTTCTACTTCTCCCCAAAGAAAACAAGAATGCTATTAGGTGGTCATCGGCATTTTTTACAGCACTGCAAGTGATACTTGCTGTGATTATTTACATGAGTTTTAATCGTGGAATGTCGGGTGTAAATACTCTCGAAGGATTTCAATTTATCGAGAAAGGAACATGGATTGATATTCCCTCAGTTGCGTGGTTCGGTAGAATTCATATTGAATACTTTTTAGGAATAGATGGATTAAGTGTTCTAATGGTCATCTTGACCGCATTAATTTCTTTCATAGCTGTATTTGCTTCATGGAATATCGAAAAATCTGTAAAAGGATACTTCGCTCTATTACTTCTTCTCGATACAGGCATGATGGGTGTCTTCGTTTCTTTAGACTTTTTCTTATTCTATGTTTTCTGGGAAGTGATGTTACTGCCTATGTACTTCTTGATTGGCATCTGGGGTGGTCCTCGACGAGAGTATGCTGCGATCAAGTTTTTCCTATATACATTGTTCGGAAGCGTTCTTATGCTGCTCGCAATGTTGGCGCTTTACTTCAGCGTTTCGGTTATTGATCCTGCTACGGGTGAGAAGATTCATACTTTCAACATGCTCGCAATGATGAATCCGACAAATTACGATCCCGGCTCAATTCTGAGCGGTATCAATACATCGTGGCGTTATGTTGCATTCATTGCATTGTTTATAGGTTTTGCAATTAAGGTTCCGATATTTCCATTCCATACATGGCTGCCCGATGCACACGTTGAAGCTCCGACAGCAATTAGTGTAATTCTTGCTGGCGTGTTATTAAAAATGGGAACTTATGGATTGTTGAGGATTAGTTTTCCAATGTTCCCGGATGCAACAGTGTTTTATCAAATCCCGCTTGCGATTCTTGGATTTATAAATATCGTTTACGGTGCATTAGTTGCAATGGCACAAGAGGATTTTAAAAAACTGATTGCATATTCGAGTATTAGTCACATGGGTATCGTAATACTCGGAATGGCAGCACTAAATACCCAGGGAGTTACTGGTGCCGTGCTTCAAATGTTCAATCATGGAACAATCACTGCAATGCTCTTTTTAATCGTAGGTGTTATTTACGACAGAGCACACACTCGTGGTCTGAACGATTTCGGCGGCTTAATGAACCAGATGCCGAAATATTCAGGTGTCATGACAATCGCATTCTTTGCTGCACTTGGTCTGCCCGGTTTGAGCGGATTTATCAGCGAAGCGTTTGCTTTCTTGGGTGCATTTCAAGTCGAAGCGATTCGCACGATTACGATTGCTTCAATTGTAGGCATTGTGCTGACTGCTGCTTATATGCTTTGGACTTTACAGCGTGTTTTCCTTGGAACAATTCCTGAAAAGTGGAAAACATTACCCGACATAAATGGACGTGAGCTTTTTACATTAGTGCCTTTAGCTATTATCGTTATTTTCCTGGGAATTTATCCATCGCCAGCAATTGATTTAATGACTTCTGCTGTGAATAATCTAGTAAGTATCATTGGCCAGAGTAACGCCATAGCATCTATCGTACCATAAAAGCATTTTTGAATTTTTCCTTTTGACTTTTGAATTGATTTCATGCTCGAACAAATTATAAATAGCGCCAAACTTCTTCAGCCCGAAGCTGCATTGACTATAACTTTCTGTGTTCTGATTGTTGTTGATTTAATTATCAGGAAGAAAAATTCACCAACGGCTTGGCTTGCTTTTATTGGACTGATTATTACGGGATACTTTGTTTATCAGCAATCATCGGTCGAAGCGAGTTCAATCTTTTTCAATATGTTTGCAGTTGATGCATTCAGTATCTTCTTTAAATTTCTTATTCTACTGAGTACATTATTTATTGTGGTTTTCTCAATGCACTCGAACGAGTTAAATAATGGCTCTCGAAGTGTTGGTGAATATTATTCATTGCTCATTGCTGCCACATTAGGGATGTTTCTAATGTCTGGAGCAACGAATTTGTTAATGATGTATCTCGCATTGGAGCTAACGAGTCTTAGCTCCTACATACTTACTGGTTATACGAAAGAAGCAAAGGACTCAAGTGAAGCATCATTGAAATACGTTATATATGGAGCCGTTTCGTCGGGAATGATGTTGTATGGAATTTCAATCTTGTATGGCTTGACAGGCTCTGTTGATATTTATGGAATTAATCAAGCATTAGTAGTAAGTGAGATTAACTTAGTTGCTCTAATAATAGCAACCATTCTAATCATTGTCGGATTTGGATATAAAATATCGGCAGTCCCATTTCATTTCTGGACACCCGATGTGTATGAAGGTGCACCGATTACAATTACAGCTTTCCTCTCAGTTGCCTCGAAAGCAGCCGGTTTTGCAATGATGATAAGGTTTTTCAAGATATCATTCATTGATCCATCGGTTGGCAACCTCGCTACGGGTTACTGGGCAATTTTTAGAGGCTTGGAGTGGAATTATGTATTTGCAGCGCTTTCCATTCTTACGATGACTATCGGAAATCTTGTTGCCGTCTGGCAAAATAATTTGAAGCGGCTTCTTGCGTATTCAAGCATCGCTCATGCAGGTTACATGTTAATGGGAATTGTCGTATTGAGTAATGAAGGTTTATCAGCGATCATGATATACTTTGTGGTTTATCTTTTCATGAATTTAGGTGCATTCTATACTGTGATGCTTGTTGCTAACAAGACAAACAGTGAAGATATCGAGGATTACAAAGGACTCGGATATAGAACGCCATTGATTGGTGTATCGCTTACAATTTTTTTGCTTTCACTCACGGGACTTCCGCCGACAGCCGGTTTCATCGGTAAGTTATATATCTTCGCAGCACTCATCAACGCAAAATGGTTTTGGCTTGCGATTGTCGGGGTGTTGAATAGTGTTGTTTCTCTTTATTATTATGTTCGAATAATTAGGAACATGTTCCTACGCGATCCTGAAGGTTCTTTAGAATCGATACAATTTTCTGCTATTCAAATAATTGTTCTCTTGATTTTAGTAATACCAACAATCGTTCTTGGCGTTTATTTTGGTTTTTTAACAGAATTTGCACAAGCATCAGTGACGATGTTTGGTCTTAGGTGATCTCACCTTAAATTTTTCATAAGTGGGAGTTGTTTAACATTCAGTAATATTTCCTTACGAGATAATCCTTAAAAAAGTGTAAAAATGCTCTATTCTTTCGATCTTAGTGTCTACATTTACAAAAATCTTGGCACGATAAAAAAGTTATTCAATTTTCCTGTTTTATTAAAACAGGTAAAATGTGGATTCCCAACTTGGAAATCGGATAAAATGGGAAAAAAGTAGAAAATTTAACTTGACATTCATAAACTAATGAGTTATATTAAAACTACTTCATACATTAATTTTCTCAAATAATTTTTTAAAGTTTTTTAGCGGAATGATTCTAATGTTCTATGTTTCGCTATGGATTTTTATCTATTGATGAGATGAATAATATTGAAGTGAGATAAAAGAAATGAAAATAATAATTAATTCACTAATAAATTTTTTTAGGAGGGTTTATGTTACCCAAATTTAATATATGTAGTATGCGTAGCAAAGTTTTCACCTTGTGGTTGCTTTGTTGCGTAATTATAATTTGTACACTTGCTTTTGCAAGTAGTGTTTATACCCAACCTGGGGTTCCAGGCCGAGCTGCAGGTGTTGAGATCGATGCTAATTTCTTTTCCGGCATCGTTCCAATAGGGGCTAGTTATCCAACCGGTGATGATTGGTCTCAAGGACCATCCGGAAATGCACTTCTGATCCAATCAGCAGGTGTATCTATTCCCGGATTTAATGTAGCAACGAAAAGCACATGGTTCCGTGATCGCAACTGGGCAACAAGTATTGATAGTACTCAATTTGTTGGTAGCAATAAAAATGGTGATCCCATTCACACTGCCAGTACTGAGCCATGGGAATGGGGTGGTGCTGGAAGTGGAGGTCCGCAAAAAAATGATATCACTAATACCTACCTTCATACAAGAGTAGATGGAGACGGGCATGTTTGGATAATGGGTGGTTTTGAAACTCGTGCTACGAACGGTGCAAGCTATGTAGACCTTGAGTATAATCAAGCTGGAATTGTACAAACATTTACATCACCTACCACTGGTAAATTAGTTGGTAATGGACCGATCGGTGGACGCAGTGTTGGCGACGTATTAGCTGTAATTAACTACGCAAAGGGCGGTGAGGTACCAATAGTTGAAATTCGTAACTGGACAGCAGCTGGAGTATGGTCTAACCCTGCCCCACCCTCTCCAGGATTTGTGTTCATCACAACTAATAATCTCGATGTTCCATCTGTCGCGCCGGGGATGGGTGTGGCACCAAATGGTAACCCAACCAGCACTACAGTTGCACTTCAATTTGTTGAGATAGCAATAGATCTGACCGGCCTAGGAGTTCTACCTCCGGATAAATGTAATCCAGCAGCAACTGTTTTGTTTAAAACTCGTACTTCCCCTTCTTTCACCAGCGAGTTAAAAGATTTTGCAGGTCCTATTGGTTTCCCACTTATTCCACCACCAACTGTTAATGCAGGAATAGATCAAGAAAAATGTTTTGAAGGACCGACGTCAACATTCACTCTAAATGGTACTGTATATAATGCCGATAGTTGGTCATGGTCTATTATTAGCGGTCCTGTATCGATTGATAATCCGTTATCCTTGACATCTACTGTTACATTTACGGGCTCAGGGGTAGCATACATCCAATTGGAAGGTACAAACGAATGCAGTTCAAGAAGAGATACAGTTAGGTTAGCAGTAAATCCGAATCCGAGTTGTACAGTATCGCCGGCTGCTCAAGAGATATGTGC
>CAYYIJ010000013.1:0-39659 GCA_964471945.1 uncultured Chlorobiaceae bacterium | reverse complement strand
GAAAAAAATTAACACTACTTATTTTAACCTTGTTTGTCCAGCTTTGTCCATTATCAGTTGATTTTGTGTACGATCCAGTTCAGCCCCAAGAAGAATGGTGGTGGCATCTGAAGCCCTAAATTTTTATCTTCCCGATTATCCGGTCGATTTCTTTTTCAGTCAACCCCATATTGTGCCAGATTGTTTTCTTCTTTTCCTCATCAGAGCAAAATCCCACCTCGATATAATAGAAAGATTTCGCATTTTACCCAAAAATTTTGCTGTTATTTTGCCCTATTCAAATCTTTATTCCAGATGCAGCTTCTTTTTTCATTAAATTTCAAAAAATCCTTGCTATTCATCATCATTTTTTCTACATTTTATAGTATTCATTTAGTTCAATAACTTCAAGTTTAAGTATTTTATCTTTATTTCGAAAGGAGTCAGTAGCATAGGTTCTTGGTAACAATTGATTAATTGAAAAAATAAGAATAACAAGAACATCATAACTTGACTCGCTTTTACCAATACTTTTGTAAGGGAACACATTCGAGATTCCTCTGTTGCCTGCGAAAAGCCATTTTTGTTTTAATCCTATATGGCATTCCTATGAACGTAAGCCCACAGGTGCCACCTCCTCCGGGGATTTTCCAAGATTCAACTTTGCGTCAGGATACCAGTCTTCAACGGAATTTTCCATTTCCAGATTTATTAGATACATCGGGTATTATTCAGTCTCAAATAAAAGATTCATCAGATTTCGAGAGCGATACGTTTGATGAAGAGGAAGATATTTTATCTGAAAAAGATACTACTCAGGAATGGGAAGTGTTTCTTGATTCTACGGCGCGAATAGACCAGTTTATTCATTCAAGATATGATGCACCAATGGTCGAGATGTTTCCCCGAAAGAAATATAGCTTATATCTTGATGTGAAGTCGCCGGCTTATAGACGTCAAGTAGAACTCGATTCAAACGGTCAATTTGTTACGGCTCGCGAAATGGTCAACGGATTGGATGTAAAGATACCAACGACTATGACGGTCGAGGAATATATTCATTATAGATTCAATGCCGAGAAACTTAATAACTGGCGATCCATGACAGAACAATATACGCTGAAGCAAGATAAGGATGATCTTTCTGGATTTCTTGGCACACTAACGAATATCTCTATCCCTGTTCCAGCGAATCCTTTGACGAATATCTTTGGCGGTAATGAAATCAATCTTCGGATCTCGGGGGGAGTCGATATTCGAGCCGCATTTAGGAATACAACCTCCGATCAATCGTCTATCTCGCAGATGGATCGTTCCCGCAATGAACCGGATTTCAACCAAAACGTTCAAATCAATGTTGGTGGTACAATTGGGAAAAAATTAAACATTCTTGCAGACTGGAACACACAGCGAACGTTCGAGTATGAAAATCAACTAAGGATTCGGTATACAGGTTTCGATGATGAAATAATACAGAGTATTGAGGCGGGAAACGTTTCGCTTCAAACCCCTTCGCTGGTTGGTGGTGGACAAGCTCTATTCGGTATCAAATCAAAGTTGCAAACAGGCCCATTGACCTTGACAACCCTTCTATCACAAAAGAAAGGACAAACGAAAGAGCTTTCAGTTTCCGGTGGTGCAACGGCACAAGAAGTTACTATTCACCCTCACGAATATAGCAAGAATAATTTCTTTCTTGATACAGAATACATAAAGTTTTTTGAAGAAATAAAACAGTCTCAGACTCTAACCTTAACTCCAGAAATTCAAGAAAACCAGATTATTCAGCTTGATGTCTTTCTTAGTGTTCCTTCTACACCACAGTACAGACAGATCGCAAAAGAGGCAATAGCGTACATAGATCTTCCATCGCACCTGATCGATGAGAGATATACTGATGGGCAGATAAACCAACTTAGTATGGGGAATGGAAGATATTACAAAGGGTTGTTTATTCAACTTGATCCAAATAAGGATTATAAGGTGGATCAATATGCAGGTTACATAACATTACAGACAAGTTACAATGATAATCAAGTAATTGCAGTTTCTTATACAATTGTTGGTAAGAATAAAATTAATCGTATATATGGCGGACATGTAGTCGGAAACGATACGATGATGTACCTTAAGTTGATAAAACCGGATGTTCTCTATCCAAGCTACAGACCTGCGTGGGATTTGCTTATGAAGAATTTTTATTCTGTTCGGGCAACGAATCTCAAGAAGGAAGGATTTAAGTTGAAAGTTTGGCGGCGTACCGAAGGAAATGATGTGGACGAGATTTACGGTGAAAATCTTTTAACCGTATTAGGACTTGATCGTTTTGATCAATATGGTTCACCGAGCCCCGATAATACTTTTGATTTTCTACCCGGTTTTACTGTCGATATAGATAAAGGTGTTATAATATTTCCTTCATTGCGTCCATTTGATTCAACCATTGTTCGTTATTTTAGAAATAAGGGTCAATCAATTTCCGACTCATTATTATTTAGTGATATATACGACACTACGGCACAGGCAGCACAAAATAACTCGATTAAAAACCGATACATGATTAAAGTAGAAGCGGCTGGTGTTCAAACGAGTCGATACAATCTCGGGTTTAATCTTGTGGAAGGAAGTGTTCAGGTTTTATTAAATGGTACTCCTCTTACTCCAAATGTTGATTATACTGTCGATTATATAGTTGGAGAAGTAGTTATCCGAAAACCTGAAGCACTTTTACCTGGAGCAAATGTTCAGGTAAAATATGAACAGAACGATCTTTTTCAAATTGCATCAAAAACACTAATCGGTGCTCGCGGCGAGTTAACAACATTTAAGAATACAAATTTAGGTTTCACTATAATGAATCTAAATCAAGAAACCCTAAGCGACAAAGTTCGTATTGGTGAGGAACCAACGAATAATACAATGCTCGGTATTGATGCTTCAACTTCAACCAACGCCCCTTTTATCACAGATGCGCTTGATGCCCTTCCGTTTTATCGAACAAAAGAAATGTCGACTTTACAATTTAGTGGAGAAGCAGCATATATGCTTCCAGATGCAAACACTAAAAAAAGTAGTGTATCAGGGGATCGTGGTGCAAGTATTGCGTACATCGATGATTTTGAAGGAACTCGGCGTTCAATTCCATTCCCGATTATGTACACTGCTTGGTCATCGTCAAGCTCGCCATCCTATTCCCGGCTCGGATTTGGGATTAGTGATACCGCCAAAACGTATGCGAAAGCCAGCCTGATTTGGTACAATAGATTGCCGACAGATGTGGTTACCGAAGATATATGGCCCAATCGAAGAACGCGTGCAGGGCAAAATCAAATAACTGTTTTAAATTTAGATTATGACCCAAACCATCGGGGAAGGTATAATTTCTCTCCATATCTAGATTCCACCTTACATAGGCAAAATATTGGTTCTAACACTGGAAAATTCGACAACGCTGACGAGCGGCGGAAAAATTGGAATGGACTCACTCGTTATATCGGTTCAACTGCTGGAAGCATCCTCGAACAAAACATTTCCTATCTCGAAATCTGGATGAAAGCTTCAAGCAATGAAAATGACTTAGATGATTTACGACGTGGTCGGATTTATATTAACCTTGGGCGAGTCAGTGAGGATGTGATTACGAATGGGGAGTTGAATTCTGAGGATGTAATTAGAACTTCAACAAACCCTTTAGGGATTCCGAACGGTATTCTAAATGAAGGTGAGGACATTGGGTTGGATATGAAAAATAATTCTGAAGAAAGAATTGCTTATGCGTCATTTCTAACATCGAACAGCGGCGACCCAGATGTTGATCCTTCCGATCCGAGCGGAGATAACTGGAAACCATATGGTGATGGAATTGATCTACAGAAGTTTAACGGATCCGAGGATAATAAACAAGACCCCGCTGGCTTGTTGCCAAATACTGAGGATTTAAATGGTAATGGCAGCGTTGATCTCGCAGAGCAGTATGTTGAATATGAGTTACCCCTCGATACAGTTTATTATGATTCAACCGGGATAGGTCTTTACAAAAATATTTATCACGTAGGTGGCGGTAATAATGGATGGTATCAGTTTCGTATTCCATTACTTGAGGCAACGCGCATCATCGGTGGTTCGTCGTCCCAGGAGATACTTCAAAATGTTCAACACATTCGTATGTGGGTCTCTGGATTTGCACATCCTATATCTATTCGCATTGCCGAAATAAATCTTATCGGTAACCAGTGGCAAGAACGGACGAGAAATGATTCCTTGTTGAAGGTGTCAATTGTAAATATTGAGGATAATCCCGAATATGCCATTGAATGGAATCAGTTAGGGATTGTGAGGGAAAAAGATCGAACCGATCCAAATCAGATTATCGAAAGTAACGAACAATCGTTAGCTCTTCTTGTGAGAGATATGCCTCCGGATATATCGAGGGAAGTTGTAAAATATTTCACAGTTCGCCCGCTCGATATTTTTAATTATAAATCTATGAAAATGTTTGTACATGGCGATCCAACATTTAATCAAGATGATGCTGAAATTTTTCTTCGCTTTGGATCTGATACGATGAACTTCTATGAATATCGTCAGCCAATTCATCCGGGTTGGGATTTGGCAAATAATGAAGTTAAGATTGATTTTGGGGGGTTGACATCAGTGAAAGCTATTCGCAGCAAAGATTCACTCAGCTTGGATTCACTTCTAAAAATAGTTTACAATCCAGTGAAGGGGGCACCTTATGGTGTGAAGGGGAATCCATCGTTAAGGCAAATACGCGAGATCTCGATAGGTATAAAAAATAAAGGAACATCGATACTCCGTGGCGAAGTGTGGGTTAATGAACTTAGGTTAGTTGAAGTAGATAATTCGCCCGGTATTGCTTATCGCTTTGGTTCGCAAATGAAACTTGCTGATCTTGGTTCGGTATCTTTCAATTATGCTCAGACAGATCCAAACTTTCATGGCTTGGATCAACGCTTTGGTAATCAAATAACGAATATTAATTGGGGAGTAAACGCAAACGTTTCACTTGATCGATTATTTCCACAGAACTGGCAAGGGACATCTATCCCGATTGCTTATTCACACTCTGAGAATCTTATTAAACCTCGGTATCTTCCTAACACTGACATCGTGGTTCAGGAAGTTGCAAATAGAGCAGCAACCCCAGATGCATCGAAAACAATTGTTAATGAATCTCAAACATTAAATGTAAGAGATACATATTCTCTATCGAATTTTAGAATTGTTCCACCTACTCAGGCATGGTATATTCGTGATACTTTTAGCAAGCTTTCTCTTTCTGTTAATTATGGAACTACAAATGATCGTGATCCTGCATTTATTACCCGTAAATCTTGGCAATGGAATTTGCGCGTCAACTACGGTGTATCGTTACCAGGTGATTATTATTTTCAACCGTTTAAAAAACTCTTCGCCGATATAATCTTTTTTGACGAATATAAAAACTGGAAATTTTATTATATACCTATTACTAACATCTCGACAGGAATCGGAGGTCAACGATCGCGGTCATACGAGATTCCTCGTGCAAAAAGTGCGTTTCGTGAAACCCGGAATTTTGGTGGAAGCAAATCGGCTGGATTTGGTTGGAAGTTCACTGAAGGCGGATTATCGAATATATCCGGTGACTATAACTTATCGATAGATCGGAACCTTCTTCCACTCGATAACGATTCAATCGGTCGAGGATTTATGGAAATTATGAAAAGTCTGTTTTTCCGCGGGCAAGATAATAGATATAGTCAACGGGTAACAATAAACACAAAACCGAAAATTCCGAATATTCTCGATATACCAAAATACTTCGATTTGAGTGCAGGGTATTCTGTTGCTTATGCGTGGCAGAACAATTTCCAGAGAGGGGATATAGGTAAGAGTGCCGGCTTTGACAACAACATCACATTTTCATTGGGTTTCCGATTAAAATCATTGACTGATCCATGGTTCGAATCAAAACCGAGTAAACCAGCAACTCAGCCAAAGCCCGATCAACGAGATAGAAGCGATAAAAAAACTGAAGGTGAAACTCAAGATTCAATAAAAAAGAAAGAAGAAATAACTTCTCCATCGAATTTATCAAATATTTTTTCACAACTTAAAACCGTTACAAAGTATCTTATTAAAATTCCGTTATTGGATTATGAGTCAATCAACATTTCTTACACTCAGGGGAATCGTTCAGGGAATGGCGCTGTAGTTGGAAGTACAGGATTTAAAAATTTCTGGGGGCGTTTACCATTCGATGCCCCCCGCCTTGATTATGGTCCATCACGATTATATCAATTAGGACTAATTGCTGACCCCAGCGGCACGTTGCGTTTTACACCTAAATCAAAATTTCCGTTTCTCGGTTGGAAAGTAACACCCGGTATTAGGGCTGCAAAAGCTTCTTTCACCGATCAATATTCGCAGAGTAATAATGTTGCATTAAAAACGAACCGACCTCTTTGGAAAGGTGCATCAATCGATTTTAACTGGAAAGTTGGCTGGCAATATTCTAGGAGTACAACTGTTGTTACCGATAGTCTCGGTATACCGAATGCGGGAGAGCCAATAACAAGCGGAAGCATTGAACGTTCATTTCTCACCTTTCCACCGGTGTTTTTATTTAAATCATTCAAAAGTAATCTCGAGGAGGTTGGGAAACGATATAACCGGCTCATCGAGACACAGCCCGCGAACGTTGCCCTCGCAGAATCATTTGAAAAAGGTCTTGAAGCGCTTCCATTCCTTTCAAAACTATTCGGGCAGTATGCACCGCGAGCAAACTGGACAATTCGCTGGGATGGGATCGATAAAATATCATTCTTGAATTACGCTTTTGATCGTTTATCATTAGAACATAACTATACATCATCCTTCCGCCGCGATTTCCGAAGCTATCCAGGTAAAGGTGAACGCACAGATGGTGAAAGAATTAATTATGGTTTCAATCCTTTGGTGGGTTTGAATATGACCTTCAAACAACTTTTAAAAGGGAATTTTTCTGGAAATTTCCGTTACGTAACAACAACTGCATACGATTTAAATCTTGCTGCTTCGCAACCGAATATCGTATCAACGATGACACAAGAGATAGCGCTAAGTTTATCATATTCAAGGCGTGGATTTTCCCTCCCGTTATTCGGTTGGTCACTCTCGAATGATATCGATATAAGTTTTAGCTATTCAAGAACAAAAAATAATCGACGACGTTATGATCCCCAATACCTCTCAATCGATCAAGAGGGAATACCTCTGGAGGGGAATACGCGAACTACTCTCGAGCCGCGAATCCGTTACGTGTTGAGTACGCGTGTTACCGCTGCACTTTTCTATCGGTATTCAAAAACTGAACCTGATGCCACCGGTTCACTTATTTTCGGAACAACAACTAACGAAGGAGGAGTTGATATACGTATCTCCATCTAAAAAGTGAGAATCGTTGTTTATCTTTTTTGAAATTGTTATTTTATTAATTAGGTAATAAGATTTATGAAAAAAGGTCATATTCTATGGGTTGATGATGAGATTGAATTATTGCGGTCACACATTCTTTTACTTTCGGAAAAAGGTTATTCCGTAGATAGTGCAACGAATGGAGAAGATGCGGTTGCATTAGTAAGCTCTAAAATTTATGATCTCATTTTTTTGGATGAGATGATGGCTGGAATGGGGGGATTATTAACTCTTTCTAAAATTAAAGATATTCGACCTGATATTCCTGTAGTGATGATAACAAAAAATGAGGATGAGGGATTAATGGAGGATGCGATCGGTGTCAAGATTAGCGACTATTTGACAAAACCGGTTAATCCGAGCCAAGTATTGTTAGCTTGTAAGAAATTTTTAGAGGGAAAAAAAATAGCTGGGGCGGCAGTGTCGCGCGATTACATAAAAGAGTTCAATACCATCTCGCTTGCGCTACAGACAAATCTTACATTCAGTGAATGGGCAAGAATTAATACAAGTTTAGTTGATTGGGCAATCGAATTGGATCAACATCCAGACCTTGGACTTAAGCAGACTCTCTCCGATCAAATACGCGAATGTAATGTTGAATTTTCAAAATTTGTTGAAAGAAACTATCGACACTGGCTAGAACAACAAACACGTCCTACCCTATCAAATGATGTTATTGAAAGATATCTTATTCCTGAATTGCGCGATACAAATAAATCAGTTTTTTTCTTCGTTGTAGATTGTCTGCGGTACGATCAGTGGATGATAATGGAATCCGTACTTAGGGAATATTTTAATATAACGTGCGAAAATTACTTTTCAATTCTTCCAACTGCAACTCCATATTCACGGAATGCAATCTTCAGTGGTGTATGGCCCCAGGAGCTGGAAATAAGATTCCCAGAACTTTGGGAACAGTGGGAGGATGATGATAACAGCCGAAATCGGTTCGAACACCAATTTTTAGATAACCTGCTCCAGCGGCGAAAAATTCAGCTTAAACCAGAATCGAAATATATAAAAATCATAGATCAAGATTTTGGACGCAATTTCGAGCAAAACATTCTGTCGTTTACAAAAAATCGACTTACTGCAGTTGTAGTCAACTTCGTCGATATGCTTGCTCATGGAAGGTCAGATTCTCAACTTCTCAAAGAAATTGCACCTGATGAATCAGCCTACAGATCTTTGACCTCTGCATGGTTTATGCATTCATCACTTCTTTCAATGCTGCGAACACTCTCACATCAAAAAAATGTTACCATCATTCTTACAACAGATCACGGAAGTATCCGGAGTTTGCGAGGTACGAAAGTTATCGGAGATAGGGAAGCATCTACTAATTTACGGTATAAATTTGGCCGCAATCTAAAAGTAGATGAACGGCACGCAATCTTTATTAAAAATCCGGTGGAATACAGATTACCAAAGCGAAGTGTAACGATTAATTATATTATAGCCAAAGAAGATTATTTTTTTGTCTATCCAACTGATTATCATCAGTATTTAAACAAATATAAAGATAGCTTCCAGCATGGCGGGATTTCGATGGAAGAAATGATTTTACCTGTTATAAAATTAATACCGAAACAATGAATCAATCATTTACAACACGATCAGAGGACGAAACCATAGCCACAGGTTTACAATTCGGGAAAATACTGACGCATGGCAGTGTTGTGGCGCTCTTCGGTGAGTTAGGAACCGGTAAAACCCGATTTATCAAAGGTATTTGTATGGGTTTAGGCGTCAGTGAGCACGTATCAAGTCCTACATTCACCATTGTAAATGAATATCATGGTGAACGCTGTAAAATATTCCATTTTGATTTCTACAGAATGAACTCAATTACTGAATTGAAAGAAATCGGCTTCGATGAGTATATCTACGATGATGGTGTATGCGTAATCGAGTGGGCTGACAGGGTAAAAGAATTTCTGCCTCCTGACCGTTTCGATGTTTATCTGAAACTCGGTGTAAATGAGAACGAACGTGAAATCAGTATTAAAATAATTGGAGATACTAAGAGATGAAAGTACTAGGGATAGAAACAGCAACCACGGTTTGCGCTGCTGCGGTTGCCGATGGCGGTAAGGTGTTAGTTGAACGTCGACTGATGTTGCCTCAGATGCCCTCGGAAAAATTAGTTGAACTGATAGATGACTGTTTCCGAGTTGTAAAGCTTGCTCCTGAAACTATCGATGGTATCGCTGTTTCTATCGGTCCAGGATCCTTTACCGGATTGAGAATCGGTTTGAGTGTTGCAAAGGGGTTATCTTTCGCCAGCGGGAAACCGATTGTTGGTGTTCCGACTTTAAAGGGTTTGGCTTATTATGCTATTCAACAAAAACTCTGTCAGTCAGGTGATATTATTTTACCGATGATCGATGCCAAAAGAGATGAAATTTATACTGCAGCATTTCGTGTTAACAATGGTAATCTTGATGAAATAGGCGCAGCGAGTGCTATTAGTTTGAGCGATTGTATCGCATCCTATCGGAATAATAACCGTGTACTTGTAGTTGGAGATGGTGCAGAAAAATTTATAAGTTATATCGAAAAAGTTGAATTGGAACATTCATCTCGGTATATTATTCCACCGGCTGAATATCGGTATTGCAGTGCCCCAGCAATTGCATCGCTGGGGGCGCTATCTTTATTAAAAGGTATACATGATGATGTCGAAAAATTAGAGCCGATTTATATGAAAGATTTTAATACTTTAGTTAAACCCCAACATCATAAGGTAAAACAGTAATGGCATGGTTTAGACGATCGAAGGCGAGTATCACAACAGACTTCCAGCGAAAAGACCTCCCCGATGGTATGTGGGCAAAGTGCGATGGTTGCGGTGAAATAATCCATAAGAAGCAACTCGAGCAGCAATTTTACACTTGCTTAAAATGCAATTATCATTTCCGAATCGGCAGCAAAGAGTATTTACAGATTTTGCTGGATGATGGAACTTTTAAAGAGATGGATCGAAAAATGAAATCAGCGGATCCACTTGGATTCAAAGATACAAAGGGGTACAAGGAGCGGATTAAAGATTCGATACGGAAAACCGGGTTAAATGATGCTATCAAAACTGGTGCCGGGAAGATTAACGGAATAGAAGTTGTCATCGGCGTTATGGATTTCAGTTTTATCGGCGGCAGTATGGGCTCGGTTGTTGGCGAGAAAGTCGCACGTGCAATCGACAAGGCAAGAAAAGAAAATGCTCCTTTCATTATTATTTCATCCAGTGGCGGGGCACGTATGATGGAAGCAGCACTCTCTTTGATGCAGTTAGCAAAAACGAGTGCAAAGCTTGCACAGCTATCGGATGCTGGTATTCCGTTCATCTCAATTTTAACTGACCCAACAACGGGCGGTGTTACTGCAAGTTATGCAATGCTCGGTGATATAAACATTGCTGAGCCGGGTGCGCTCATCGGATTTGCAGGTCCAAGAGTTATCAAACAAACAATAGGAAAAGATTTACCTCCCGGTTTTCAACGTTCTGAATTTCAACTTGAACATGGGTTCGTGGATATTGTTATACATAGGAAAGAGATGAAGGAAACGATCTCAAAATTGCTTATGATGATGTGGGCATAGAACAAAAACAATACTATATCGTATTAAAATTTTTCATTTATTATTTTTATATTGATTCATGGAAGTATTTACTTGGTTTTCCCGCGGGGGTATCGTTATGTACCCCATTTTATTGTGTTCCTTCGCTGGTATTTATATTATTTTAGAAAGATGGCTTACATTAAAGAAAGCTACTCCGCCTGCCAGTGCATTTCAAATTCGACTTAGAAAGATGCTGGAAGGAAAAAACCTTCAATTGGCGCAAGAAATGTGTATTCAGGAAATAACTCCCATAGGCCGCATTGTTGGCGCTGGTTTGGAAAAAATCCATCACGGCTCGATGCGTGTGCGTCAGGCAATGGAAGATCAAGGTCGGGAAGAGATCACACACCTCGAACGCCATCTCGGCATACTTGCAACTATAGCTGGTATTACACCAATGCTTGGATTCCTTGGTACGGTTACCGGTTTAGTTGGTGCGTTTCAAGCGGTTGCATCTGCCGCTGGTCAACCTTCTCCCGCTGACTTAGCGGATGGAATATGGGAAGCATTAATCACAACAGTATTTGGTTTGACTGTTGGTATTCCAGCAGCAATGGCTTATAACTATCTTGTGAATAAAGTTCTGTCAGTTGCATCTTCTTGTGAACGTATAGCTCGTGATACTCTCGATGCAATAGAAGAAATCATCTACGGCGGAAGCCAACACCTGAATAATGAGAAGACAATAAAACTACGACGCGAGGATGATTAGTAATGAATTTTCGGCCCGCTCATCGCTCTCGTTATCTTGAAACATTCAACTTCTCATCACTTACCGATGTAGTGATGCAGCTACTGATTTTTTTCCTTCTAACATTCTCGTTTGCTAATACAAGAGGGATGAATGTTACACTCCCTAAAACAGCAGTAGGCCAACCACCGATGCGTAAAACTGTGTCCGTATCAATTCAAAAAGATAAACAGCTTTTTGTAAATAATGAAGCAGTGCCGAAAGATCAGCTTGCGGCAAAACTTTCCACACTCATACAAAAAGATGCTGATCAACAAATTGTTGTACGAGCTGATAAAGATTTAACACTCCAAGATGTTGTTGAAATTCTTGATATTGCTAAGAGTGTAGGTGCTACAAAGTTATTTATTGCAACCGAAGCGGCAAAAGAGGTGAAGTGATAAGTACAACTACTTATACAGAAGATAGAAAAAACCGTGTAATAGCTGCTGTTGGAAGTTTTGTGATTCATATTATAATCGCAATAATTATATCGCTTACACTTGTTTGGCAGCCGAAACCCCAGCCATTAATTGAACTTGATTGGGGTGGAAGCAGCGGTGCGCCAAATCAAAGTATAACCCAGTCAGAAGTCGAGCCAAATCGTGGGAAAGAATCTGCACAAACTGGCAGTACAACTGAAGAATCCAAGCTTGATGTTCCGGAAGTTAAAAGTCCGTCAAGCGATGTGATCGCACCAGCGAAAAAAGAAAAAACAAAAAGTACTGTAGGAACAAGCAAAGAAAAAATTGCTTCAGAAGGCACAAGCCCAGCCCGTCGTCGCCGTGCTAAAGAAGGCATTGCCGGCGGTGCAGGAAAATCAACCGGATATTCTATTGAATGGGCGGGTGCAGGTTCTCGACGTTTGTTGAGCGGAAAGATTCCTCAGTATCCTGACGGAACAGACAAAGAGATGCCTGTAATACTTCAATTTTCTGTGTTACCTGATGGCTCGGTAATTGGAATTATCCCACAATTAAAAAGTGATGAGTTGTTAGAACGCGAAGCAATTTCAGCACTTCAAACGTGGCGGTTCGATCCTCTGCCACCTCAATTTGAACAAAAACCACAAATCGGAAAAATTACATTTAATTTTATTCTTAAAAAGGAGTAACAAAATTATGAATTTCACAAAAAGAACTTTTCAAACAATCATTGTTCTTTCGGTTTTTATTTCATTTCTTCAAGCTCAAGAGATAAAACGAATCCAACCTGAATGGTGGTTCGGTGGTGCACTCGGTGGAAATATTAATTTTTACAGCACTGACTTTAAAAGCTTGAAAGCAGGTAATTCAGTTCCAACTCCATTCAAAAAGGGATCGGGGTTGGGTCTTTTTATTGCACCGCATTTAGAGTATCGTCCGCATTCTGTTTGGGGTGGAATGTTAACTTTCGGTTTTGATGGAAGGGGAGGATCGTTTAACGATGTTAAATCAAGCGGTACACCCGATACAACACACTCACTTTCAACATCAATGAATTATTTGAGTCTTGAGCCATCTGTGAGGATAGCACCTTTTACCGAACCGATTTATTTTTTTGCAGGTCCTCGGCTCGGATTTAATGTCGCAAAGTCATTTACCTTAGAACAATCACCAGGTGGAAAAACAGCAGGTGATTTTGATAACACCCGCGGCACAGTAATTAGTGGACAGATTGGGGCGGGATATGAATTCTCATTATCGAATCCCGAGAGTGAATGGCAAACCATTTTATCACCCTTCTTAGCGGTTCACTTTGGTCAGGGACCGCGTTCTTTTGAATCCTGGGGTTTAACTACATTTCGGTTTGGAGCGGCAATTAAATTCGGAAATACAAAAGAGATTACAGAAAAAGTCGAGCGTGAAGTTCAATTCTCAGTACGCGCTCCCCGAATCATTCCTAAAGAGCGAAAAGTTCAAGAAACCTTCCCGGTGCGTAATTATATTTTCTTTGATAAAAACTCTGCAGTGATTCCAAATCGATATGTCCGATTAACAAGAGAACAAGCTGAAACATTCAAAGAAGAGCAGCTATTGCACCCGGAGCCAAAAGATTTAACAGGCAGATCACGCCGCCAGATGACTGTGTATCATAACATACTCAACATCCTTGGTGATAGATTGAGAAAGGATGCCGGTACGACTGTAACGCTCATCGGTTCGTCTGAACAGGGTAGTGCAAGTGGTGAAGCGTTGGCTTCGGCTGTAGGAGCGTATTTTGAGAGTGTTTTTGATATTGACCCCGATAGAATTAAGACTAAAGGAAATACGAAGCCATCTATTCCTTCTGTTCTTCCTGGTGCCACGCGTGAGCTTGATTTGGTTGTTCCAGAAGATCGCCGGGTTGAAATTTCTTCATCTTCACCCGAGCTGCTTGAGCCAGTGCAAATAATCTCATTACAAGAAGACCCGCTCGATAGCGATGTGTTATTCAGTGTAAGAAATGCTCAGGATTATTTTGCATCGTGGTCGATTATTCTTACAGATGAAAATGGAAAAGTAACGAGATTCGGTCCTTTTACAACACAGCAAGAAAGAATCTCTGGTAAAATAATTTTAGGCGGTAAAATGCAAAGCAAATATAAAGTTGAATTGGAAGGACAAACGAGCGATGGCAAGATCGTAAAGAAAGAAGAATCGATGAAACTCGTCCAATCCGACGAACCGGAAGAGGCGCCGGGTTATCGCTTTAGTATTCTTTTCGAATTCGACCAATCGAAAACAGTTGCTACCTATGAACGCTTCCTCACACAATCTGTAACTCGGTTAATTCCTGATGGAGCAAGCGTGATAATTCACGGTCATACCGATATCGTTGGTGAAGAAAGTCATAATTTGAAGCTTTCGCAGAATCGTTCGCAAGAAGCGATGAATGTTATTGAACGCGCACTTTCACGATCAGGCAAGAAAAATGTGGAATTCGATACATATGGATTTGGCGAAGATGTTCGCCGGGCGCCGTTCGATAATAATCTACCGGAAGAGCGTTTCTATAACAGATGTGTTATTATTGATATCGTACCAGAATAAATATTAAAGAAATGATGCTCTTTTCTCATCCGCTTCAGGCGGGCACAAAGATTGCTGTTGGCATAATAAAATGGTTTGATCCTGTATCCATAGCAATCGGCCTGCGTAGATTGCGATTGATATTTATTGTCGGAGTGATTTTCTTTTCCATTTCTCCTATCGTCGCACAGGTACCGGCTGTAAATCAATCGATACAATCGGAAAATATTCCCAAAGCTCACGGTTGGCAGAAGACGGATGGTTATCATGCCACACGTCAGGAATTGGAACAAATCTATCCTACTATACCGAGTATAGAAGAGAAAAGGGATATACTTTTTATTTTGCTGGAAGCTGCATTTGAAGATCAGGAATATGAAAATGCCTATCAGTGGTCGAACGATTTTCTTCAGGAATATCCAAACGATGGCAGATTTTACAGAGCATTATTTATTCATGGAGTAAGCGGCTTTCAAACTGAACGTGTGAATATTGGACTGCAAGCATTGAATAAATTTCTTGCTGAGGCGGATGAACATCGTTTACGGGGCGCTGCATATTTCTGGCGTGCGATGTGTAAACTTGATAAAGGTGATACTGAATCAGCCGAAGTGGATGTACGATCCGTCTATCAGGATTCGTCGGCAAAAAATTATCATGACATGGCTTTGATAGGATGGGCACTTTCTTTAGAGCGGCGGGGTGAATACGTAAAAGCAATCGAGCTTCTTGAAAAATTTCAAAATGAATTTCCAAACAGCGATTTAATTAGTACTGTTAAAATTCGTCTTGCATCACTCTCGCTGAGAGTTGGTTATCCGCTTCGTTCAGTAAAGTATCTCGAGGATGTAGAGCCGCAATACCCTCAACGTCAGGAGTATGCGCTCATTCGAGCAGAAGCCAGTCTGCAATCCGGGAGATATGAAAATTCACAAGCAGAATTCAAAAGCTTCGTAAAAGATTTTCCTGAAAGTCGGTATGCACAAAAAGCACAATATGGTCTTGCATGGTCGTATCTAAAGCAAGGCAGCTACACAGCGGCGAGACGTGAGTTTGATTCTCTCGGTGTTGGCAGTGATTCTCTTGCTTTCCTATCCTTATACCAGAGCGCTGTGCTTGCCTTGCTGCAAGATAAACAGATGGAAGCCCTTACTAGGTTCGATACACTTACCGATCGCTCACCTTACGATGATTTGGCGGAGAATTCATACTTTCAGACAGGCATGTTGCACTACCGCGCAAAACGTTATCGTGAAGCACGGCGTGCATTTCAGCTTGCTGCAAGATTGTTTCCCGAGAGCAAACAACGCACCCGCTCTTATCGTATGCTCGGTGAGACAAATGTAGCGCTGGGTGATTTTTCTAACGCACAGTATGCTTTCGCACGTGTTCGCCAATTAAGTGGCACACCTGATCTACTTGCCCCATCTATGTTTCAAGAAGGTGTTTGTCTATATCATTTAGGAAGATTCAAGAGCAGCTCGGAGTTGTTTAATCAATTTCTAAAACGTTTTACAAAAGAGGAACGCACACCCGAAGCATACGTCTGGCGTGGAGAGGCATTATATCAGAATGGTAAATACGCCGATGCAGAACGCTCGTACAGCGAGGCATTGCGTTTGTTTCCAAATAATCTCAAAAAAGCAGATGCATTATACGGACTTGCATGGACACTATTCGAGCAGAAAAAATTTTCTCAAGCGTCAAACGCATTCGATCGCTTTATCACACAATATCCAAACAACGAGCGTATATTTGATGCAACTCTCCGTCAAGCCGATTGCTATTTTTTTATGGGTGAATATGAGAAATCGAGCGCACTCTATACATCACTTGCTGATCTAAAGAAAGATGGACAGCATGCTGAATACGCTGCATTTCAAATCGCAATGTCGTACATTCAGCGAGGCGAGTCGGATCGGGGTATCGAGCATCTACGGAATTTCCTCATGCGATTTCCATCGTCACTTTACAATGAAGTAGTTCAATTCAATATTGGATGGACATATTTCTCGAAGAATCAATTCAACCATGCAATCAATGAATTCTTAAGCCTCATTAGTCGATATCCCGAAAGCCAATTGATGCCGCGTGTTCTGTTCAATATCGGAGATGCATTCTACAATCTTCGTCAATACGATAGTGCGCGCACATACTATCAACGTGTACCCAAAGAATTTCCAACAAGTCCGCTGGTTACCGATGCTTTACAAGGATTGCAATACACATATGAAGCAGAAGGTAAACCCGGCGCCGCAGTCGAACAGATTGATGCGTTGTTAATTTCATCTACCGCGGGAATTTCACAAGAAGAATTATTATTGAAAAAGGGAGATATCTTTTTCGGACAAGGCGATTTTGGGGCGGCTGTGCTTGAGTACCAAAAATTAATGACTCTAAAACCGAGCCGAATAGTACAAGCTAAAGCTTGTTACCAGATGGCTCGTGCTTATGAAATGGAAAACAATCCTCAACAAGCGATAAAATATTATGAGCGTGTACTTTCAGATTTCTCGGATGCTGATATTACACCGAACGTTACTCTCGCTTTGGGGTTAGCGCAAATTAAGATGAAACAATTCAAAGACGCAGTCAATATATTGCACGATTTCAAGAATAAGTTTCCCAATTCACCTATGTTGTCTGAAGCTGAATATAACCTTGGAATAGCGTTTTTGAATACTAAAAATCCGAAGGAAGCGCTAAACCAATTCCAGCTTGTTGTGAAAAATCATCCCGAGGATATTTTTGCAGATCGTAGCCGACTTCAAATTGCACGTATGCATACATCGAAGAAAGAGTTTAAAACATCGCTTGATACATTGAATAGTTTGGTCGATCGTCGGAATGATGATCTCGCAGCCGAAGCATTATTAATGATCGGTGAAAATTATCTTTCGATGAAAAAACCGAATGATGCACTGCAAGCATTCAAAGATGTTTTTGAGCAGTATGCAGAATATACGCTGCTTGTCGAGCGCGCACATTTAGGTGCGGGTGAATGTTACGAGCGTCTTCGTAATATAAAGCAAGCCCGCTTGGAATATGAGCAGGTTGTTAGATCAGCCATCGATCCCGTGATTAAAAAAGACGCCCAAGATCGATTGAGGAGATTGGGGCGATGATCAAGGTGAATATTCTGTTATTGATATTCGTATTCTTCACGGCAACTTTTTCTCAAGAACAAGTCGTTAAGAAAGATTCCACCGCGATGCCGAAACTGGAAATTCCCGAGATTACCATCGTCGGTAAGAAAGCAATCTCACTTCCTTTTGCGAGAAAAGGTGAGATATTCGATGTCCACATTTATGAAGCACCACTGCCCGATACATCAATCTTAATACAGCGTCCGGCAATGTCGTTGCCAATAGGGTCTCTACCGAGGTATGACGAACCTTTAGTCCCTTGGCATCTTTCAGCGGAAGGAGGATTAGGCAGCTTCTCTGCATTTAATCTACGTACATTTGTTGATTATAAAGGTCGGAGATGGGGAATATATGGTAATGCAGGTATTCACGCAACGCAGGGTCACAAAAGCAATGCAGATGGCAGAGCGTTCAATTTACAGATGACTTCGCATTCACTTGTAAAAACCGATAATGATATTTTAAAATCATTCCGCGTCTATGGTGGGATAAGATTCGCAAGCGAATCGTATGGAATGTTAAGTGTTTCAACACTGGATCGCTCGCGCACAAATTTTCTGCTTGATAGTCGACTTCAATCGCTTGATCGTGAAAAAGGTGCATTTGATTTTGGATTAAATGCAGATATCTGGTCTATCACTGATAGCGATTCGGGAAAAGATTCCTCTGTTGTTGCTGTATCACCAACGATTTCACTTGGATATAAAACTCGGATTAGTAATGTACGGTTCGCGACAGAATTATTATATTCAGGTTCTTCATTAAATTACGATACTCCCACAGAGTCACCCTCAATCATCGGCTTATCCACCAGTGCAAAATGGATGATGGTAAATAAATGGTCGTTGTATATCGGTGGTCTTTTGCAGAACGGTTCTACAAGCGATGGTGGAAGCCGCTCTTTACTCATGCCGTTTGCAACCGTGAAATGGGAATTGGACCGTGATCGTCAACTCAGTTTTTGGTTTGATCCCCGGATGCACCTCGAATCGTATGGTGAAATATCGAAACAAATTCCTTACTTAAAACGTGAAATTGTTTTGAGACCCGAGAGAATTCCATTCAATCTTGGCAGTACATTCTGGTATAATAGTGGAATAATTTCTATAGAATTAAGCGGTGCGTTTTCGAAGAGTACCGATAAACGTATTGTTCTTGCAGACAGCGGAAAGATTTGGTTTACACATGTAGACGCTGTACAGTTTTTCCTGAGAACCAATGGTACAATCAATCCTGTTGACCATTGTCGAATAACCTTCAATGGCGTTGTTCAGCCAACATATGAAGAGGGAAAAAGCACACAACTTCCCATGATCCCTCCAGTTCAAATTGGCAGTAGAGTTGAATACGATCTTAATTTTCCGCTCACAGTTTGGTCAACTACTGAATTCTGGAGTAAACTGAATATCGATCTGGATGGAAATAAAATGAATGGTAGATTTTTGGTTGGTCTCGGCGCATCATCGGATATTATTCCGAGGACTGTAATATCTTTTGAAGTATCAAATCTTTTAAATCAGAAATACGAATGGTGGAGCGGTTTTAACGCACCGGAAATTGCATTTAATCTTAACGCAAAAGTAAATTTTCGATGAGAATCATCTCCTCAATAAATGAGATGCAACGGATTTCAGAAGAACTCCGATTGCAAATGAAAAAGATTGCTGTTGTTCCAACAATGGGATATTTACATGAAGGTCACCTCAGTTTGATTCATCTTGCAAAACAACATTCAGATGTTGTCATAACTACGTTGTTCGTGAATCCGGCGCAGTTTGGTTTATCTGAAGATTTTGACAAATATCCACGTGACTTCGAAAGAGATAAAAAGCTTGCTGATTCTATCGGCACGGATATTTTATTTATCCCATTACAAGAGAAAATTTATCCTCCTGATTATTTCACATACATAGAAATTGAAAAGATCACCGGTGTGCTTGAGGGAAAGTTCCGCCCGACACATTTCCGCGGTGTTGTTACAGTTGTAGCCAAACTGTTCAATATAACCAAACCGCATGTTGCAGTTTTTGGTCAAAAAGACGCGCAACAGGCAATTGTTATTAATCGGTTGGTGAAAGATTTGAACTTTGACATTAAGATTTTAGTAGCTCCAATTGTCCGAGAACCCGATGGACTTGCAATGAGTTCAAGAAACGTGTATCTTTCAGAAGTAGAGCGAAAAGAAAGTGTGGTTCTCTACCATTCGTTCCAATTAGCAAAAAAGCTCATTGAACACGGTGAGCGTAATTGTTTATTAATTATCAGTGAGATGAAAAACCTTATTTCTACAAAATCATCGGCAAAGATCGATTATATTTCGATTGCAAATGCAGAGACATTGGAAGAATTCACTATGCTTAAAGATGGCACTCGTGCTCTCATCTCGCTTGCCGTTCGTTTTAGCACAACACGACTTATTGATAATATCCTTCTCACAATATAAGATATTCCTATGCCCGATGTTACAAAAGAAGTACAATTAGCTGTTACCATTATGGCTGCCGGAAAAGGAACCCGAATGAAGAATCCCGAGAAAGCCAAAGTGATGTATGAAATCAACGAGAAACCGATGATCGAATATATTGTTAATTTGGCGAGTAAACTTCAGGCAAAAAGTACATTACTTATTATCGGATGGCAAAAAGAATTAGTGATGGAACATTTTTCAAAGTTAAGCTATAAGGTCGAGTTCGTTGAGCAGAATGAACAGCTCGGTACGGGGCATGCTGTTCTTCAAACAATAAAACCGTTGAAAGATTTCATCGGCGATATTTTGGTACTGTCGGGTGATGTTCCATTGCTTACCGAGAAAACTGTCAAAGCGCTCATCGGGTATCACCGGGCAACAGAAGCGGTTGCGACAATTCTAACTGCTGATCTTGACGATCCAACTGGCTATGGACGCATTGTGCATAATGAAGATGGCAGTGTGAAGAAAATCGTCGAACACAAAGATGCATCGAAAAAAGAATTAACAATCAAAGAGATAAACTCAGGCATATATGTGTTCTCTAAAGATAAGTTGTTTGAATGTCTCCCAAAGTTAGATCCAAACAATGTGCAGGGCGAATATTATCTAACCGATGTCTTTGAGCTATTCTGGAGAAATAATTGGCGGGTCTCAGCCGTGAAAGCCATTGATTCAATTGAAGTTATGGGGATAAATGATCTAAAACAGTTAGAAGAAGCTCAGAAAATAATGTCGGCAAAATCAACTCCCTGATTGTTTGACTATTATCCTATTTTTAATTATTATTATTATATTGATGAAAGGTATCGTATGAAAAATATATCCTTAGTATTGATAATATTACTATTGTTATCTGCCGTATCTACCGCTCAATTTAAGTCACAAGCAGAGAAACCAAGTGTTGCACAATCACTTGTGCAGCCCGGAGCAAACATGAATAGTTTTTTCGGATTTCTCAATCCGAACAATTTTATGATGAAGCACAATTTCTCGATGAGCTATATGACGTTTGGCGGTGATGGGCTATCGCTGGCTTCTTATACAAACAGTATGTTTTATAAAATCGCTGATCCACTAAATCTACGTTTTGATGTTACACTTCAAGGATCTCCATTTGGGCAGTCGAATTATCAAAACGCATTTAGCGGTGTTTACCTTAGTCGCGCCCAGTTAAATTATAAACCATGGGAAAATTTTCTGATCAAGTTTGAATATAATCAATTACCGGGAGCATTTTATGGAACATATAATCCATGGTACAATCCATATTCTAGTTCATCTTTTAGGAACGACGATTAAACGGCTTTGGATATTGAATCAAATCTTCTGACAATATTTCATAATACCGAGTTATGGTTGACTCGGTTTTTTATTTTTCCTGTTGTCTTATAGAATGATAATCATAAGCGAACCGGAACAACCAACCGAACAACCGCCACCCGTTAAAGTAATTGTTCGTAAACGCAATAGCCTTAGAATGGTGCTGAAGACTCTTATTGTACTTTCTATTATCATTGCTGGATATTTTACATACACTTTTGTTTTAATCAATTTAAAAACCGCTGTTGTTGAAAATACACAGGCGCCAGAGGCCCGAGTTCTTCAGATCGACGTTCTTAATGGCTGTGGAACGAAGGGAATTAGCGCGAAATTCACCGATCACCTTCGCATAAATGGTTTTGATGTAGTTGAAAGTAAAAATTATAAATCATTTCAAGTTCCGCTAACTCTGGTGGTTGATAGAATTGGCGATCTCGCTTCTGCACGGCGTGTAGCATCCGCCCTTGGAGTGAAAGAGAATAACATTGTTCAGCAAATCAATCCCGATTACTTCGTAGATGTCTCTGTTATTATTGGAAAAGATTATTCACAATTAAACCCATCTCATTAATTTTCATAAGGAGAAGTATTGACACCAAGAACACTTGCTAAGAAGATTGCAAATTTAGCCCTCACCAAAAAAGCTTTCAACGTTATGATAATGGATCTTAGGAAGCTTACCGACATGACCGATTTCTTCGTTGTTTGTTCGGCAGATTCAGATACTCAGGTAAAGGCCATCGCCGATGCTATCACCGATGGAACTGAAAAGCTCGGAACCTCCCCATGGCACGAAGAAGGCATCTCAAACCGTCAGTGGGTACTGCTCGATTTTGTAGATGTAGTCGCGCACGTTTTTCATAAAGAAGCGAGAAGATATTATGGACTTGAAAAACTCTGGGGAGATGCAAAAATGGAAATTGTTGAAGACCAGCCTGTTAAAAAATTACCAGCCAAGAAAAAGACGAATAAGGAATGAAACAATACCTTAAAGCCCAATTACTCGGTGCTTTGAAATCGTCAGGTGTACCTGAAAATATCTTACCCTCATTTGAAAAGCCCCGCATACCCGCTCACGGTGATCTTACAACAAATGTCGCTATGACGGCAGCGAAACGAATGCAAACAAATCCGCGCCAGCTTGCCCAGAAGATTTTAGAGAATTTGAAATTAGATACAGCATTTGTTTATAAAGCAGAGATTGCCGGACCAGGTTTTATCAATTTTCATTTAACAAATAAATACTATCAAGATCAGCTTGTAGTAATTATGCGGGAAGGTAAACAGTTTGGCAGAGCAGACATTGGTAAACAATTGAAAACACAGGTCGAGTTTGTCAGTGCAAATCCAACGGGCCCTTTAACTGTCGGTCACGGACGCGGTGCAGTTTATGGCGATACAATTGCACGATTGCTTGAATGGACCGGGTACGATGTAACAAGAGAATACTACTTCAACAATTCCGGCAGACAGATGCGCATACTTGGCGATTCTGTTCGGCTGCGTTATCTAGAGTTATTGGGTGATAAAATCGAGTTTCCTGAAGATTATTATCAAGGCGAGTATATCAAAGTAATTGCACAACATCTCAAAGATAACCGCGGTAAGGATTTAAAGAATGAGCCAGCGGAAGGGATTTTCAAGCAGCAAGCCGAGCAGGCAATCTTTGATGATATCAAGAAAACTTTGGCAAGAATCGGTGTGAAGCACGATGTTTTCTTTAATGAGAACATACTTTACGAAACCGGGCAAGTGAAAGAAGTTATTGAAGAATTACGGAAAAGAGAGTTAGCGTACGATCAGGAGGGGGCAGTGTGGTTCAAAGCTGCTGCTTTTGGTGGCGAAAAAGATAAGGTAATTGTAAAAGTGACGGGTGAACCGACTTACCGCTTGCCCGATATTGCCTACCACATAGATAAATTTAAACGTGGATTTGATTTAATAATTGATGTGCTTGGCGCCGACCATGTTGCAACATATCCTGATGTACTTGCCGGTTTGAAAGCTCTCGGTTATGATTCTTCAAAGATTAAGGTGCCTATTCACCAATTTGTCACGATATTACAGGAAGGCGAAGTTGTGAAGATGTCGACCCGCAAAGCAAACTTCATCACGCTCGATGAGCTGATAGATGAAGTGAGCGCTGATGTAGTGAGATATTTTTTCCTTATACGAGGAATCGGTAGCCATCTTAATTTCGATTTGAAACTTGCAAAAGAACAATCGGAAGAGAACCCTGTTTACTATTTACAATATGCCCACGCACGCATAGCGAGTATCATTCGACTTGCTGAAAGCAAGGGTGTTGATATAAGTAAGTCGTACGATTTATCGTTGCTAACCCAGTCCGAAGAGATTTTTTTAATGAGACTCCTGTCGGAATTTCCCGATATGGTTGAATCATGTGCCGCAACATTCGAGCCGCACCGGCTTGCCGAGTATCTCCACAATGTTGCAGGAAGTTACCACAAGTTTTACCATGAGCACCGTGTTATGGGGGAGGATTTGAAAATTACCGCTGCACGCATAGCACTTTGCCTTGCGACGAAAACGGTTCTCGCTAACGGATTTTCAATTCTCGGTATCAACGCACCTGAAAAGATGTAACGGATTAAACTTCCGATTTTTTCTTTGGCGAATTTATTGGAAAGAACTTTTGTGAGTCCATGAATTCCGGGACGAAGTGTAGATGAGATTAGTAGATCATTTATTGGCTGCTTGCCTGCAATCGAAGTGATTGTAATAATTCGTCCCCAGCTTTGTTTAATCATGAATGGCAACACTTCGCGAGTTAAGCGTATCATGCTTTTAAGTGTCAACTCGATACCTTTTTCCCATTCGGTTTCTGATATTGAAAGAATATCTCCAGTCGGTGGCCCACCTGCGTTGTTGACAAGAATATGAATAGTACCGAATTGCTTTTTAGTGAACGCGATAAGCTTTTTGATATCGGCTAATTTAGAAACATCAGCCACAAATGGAATAACATCCGCATCGGTGAGTTTATGAATTTCATTGGCAGTTCGCTCGATAGCTTTCTTCTTACGTGAGCAAATGACAACAATTGCCCCTTCTTGTGCAAGCGACGTTGCTGCTGCTTTACCAAGCCCTTGGCTCGCCGCTGTTACAATTGCGATTTTTGGTTTGAGGTTTAAGTTCATAATGTTTTATTCTTATTTTCAGTCAAAAAGTAATAGGAACATAGGTAAAGGCAAGAGAAATACATTTTCCTTCTTACCAAAATCAGCCCAACGTTTTGTAACCATGATTGGTTGAGCTGATTGCTTAAACTTCGCTGTGAATTTTCTGATCCCTCTAAAATCACTCGTTTTGATTTCATTACGATACTTCACTTCAACTGGTAAAAATCTATGAGGTCCACAATGCACAATAAAATCTACTTCCTCGTGTCTGTCTCTGTAATAATCCATTTGGATTGTGCCTTGCCATTTCTTGAGTGCGAGGAATACAAGATTCTCTGCATATAAACCTAGCATTGTTTCGTCTGAAAAAAGTGTTTCATTTAGACGGAGGACAGCATTTCGGAGAGCAAGATCGACAAGATAAAACTTCATAAGTCCTTTTCTGACGCGTAGAGCTTTTGTGCGGAACTTGGATATCCTGTAGACGAGGTCGGTCATTTCTAAGAGTGGCAGGTATTTTTCAATCTGTAATGCAGCAACCTCTGTCTCCTTTACAACTGTTTGAACGCTTATTTCCCTTCCGGGCATTTCCAACAGAGAAATGTAGAATCGTTTCAGCAATTCTGGTTTGCGGAACTCCGCAGCAAGAATGAGATCTTCATAAATAACTTTCTTGACTTGATTGTCGTAAAGATATTCTTGTTTAGCTACCCAAGTAGGGAGTGTCCACACTTCAGGGAAACCGCCTTCAAGAAAGTACCGTCGGAGAAGCGAATCTAATTGTTCTTGAAGCTCATGGCTCGGCACAGTAAGAGAAACTTCCTTGGTTTGAATGGAAGTGTCTTCGGCGAACATCCCCTGTGCGGTTTGTCCTATTTCAAAGATTAATTTAACCTCGTTCAAAAGATTTTCATTTTGTTGCAGCGAATATAGAACGTATTCTCTAAACGAAAATGGCAGTAGATGAAAATCCTTCACTCTTCCTAATAAACTTTCTCGACTTTTCTTGAAGATCGGAGATGAGGCAGAACCAGAAATTACTACCTTTATCGGATATTTAAGATCATAATATTTTTTTAAGTAAAGCTCCCATCGCTCAAGACGCTGAATCTCATCAAGAAAAAGATATGTTGGTCCTATATTCTTTTGTTTCAATACCTGCTTCATCGCTCGATCTATTAGTTCATCAACTTTTACACGACGTGCACTTAGCACAGGATCATCGAAGGAATAATAAATGAGATGTTGTGGAGGAACGCCATCGGTAATCAGCTTGTGAAGGAGTTGATATAATAATGTACTCTTGCCGATTCTCCGAGGTCCGGTTATTGATAAAATTTGTGGAACTGTTTTGAGTTCGTCAAAAAGATTATTGAATATTGGACGATGAAAAGACGGAAGGCTGGAAAAGCCCTTCAACGGCTCGTTCCACCAAGGATTATATGGACTTAAAATAGCTTGAAAATCAAGCACTTAGTGTTCCTTTGCAAATTATTGATGGTATAACATAGATAATTTGCAGAGAAAATGCAAGTTGTTAAAATACTATTTGTTGCTGTTGCCACTTAAATAACAATATTACTCTATTGTCTTTGCTACTGACTGATTTTTACCGATCTTATCAGTCTTAATAGATGGCAGAACGATTTTGGATTTGAGGTTTAAGTCCATTGGGATTTGTTAAAATTTGAATTTTGAGTGGGTCGAATACTTTTACTGATCAGGTTAGTAGCTTAGTGTTTTTTCTTCTTTGTTTTGAGTTTTTTTGCATGATAGTTTTTCGATGGTTCTTTAACCATGGTATGCTTATGTTCGAATAATTCCGATTGAGTTGTAATGGATAAAATCTTTTGTCAGCAAGCTTTACATATTTTTCATCTACGTCATAACCTATGTAATGGCGCCCATCTTTTATCGCTGAAAGACATGTTGTTCCACTCCCACAGAAAGGATCGAGGACTCTATCACCTTTGAATGTATATAGTGAAACCTCTGAAAAATTCATAATTAGTTGTCATGTTGAGCGGAGCGAAACATCTTGTCTTGCAAAAACGAGAAGGATTCTTCACTTCGTTCAGAATGACATAATGATGAAAAAAGTTTTTCAGAGGTTTCATAGTGTTATTAATCGATGTGGTAATTCTTCAGGAAATGGTGCTGGGTGACCGATGCTTCTTGCTGAAACAGCTGGAAATGTCCATACGCTTTTTGTCAATTCTAGAAAATCATCTCGATTTAGCGAACTGCTTTTTGTTGTACCATCCCTTGAAAAAGATTCTTTGCAGAAAATTAAAATATACTCATGAATATCTCGAAGTACTGGATTTGCTGCTGATAGCCTGCTGCCCCACGCTGTGGAGGGAGTTGAGCTTGATGCCTTGTTATTAGAGACTTCTGAAATATTATAAAACCATACCCGTCATTCCGAACTTGTTTCGGAATCTAAGCGATTTTAGACCCTGAAATGAATTCAGGGTGACCCTTTCGGTGATTTTTCAGAAGTCTCTATTAATCATTTCCAAACATATTTTTAATCAAAATGCACTTCTTTATAATATTCTTTTTTAACAGTATCAATTGCTTGCCTTACAGAGAATTCTTCTTCATTGAATTTTACTTTTCGCAGCCAATCTTCTGTATCGAAATAATGAGTGACGTTCGTGTGTGTAAATTGTGCGTGAACATTTGGTGAAACTACAAGTATATTTTTTAAGTGATGACCTTTTTTTCGGTTAATATGGTGAACTTCAAAATATGGAATACCTTTATCTGTAATAAAAGTATAGTTCGAAATTTGGCAGTGTCCTTTGTAAACTTCTAATAAAATCTTTCTAATGAAAGGAGGAACTTCTGTTTTCCTATTCGATGTCACTTTGTGAGTTTTTCTTACCCAATCCTTTTCGTTGGATAACCGAATGAATTCACTCCTTACAACTTCATCTTTGCTTTTATTCGTTATTTTTGATAGCAATTTTAATTTTTCTTCAACTATATCGTCATTAAGTAAATTATTAATTTCTTCTTCAATCTTTTCAATTTTGTTACTGAATATTTTTTCTGGAACCAATTTGATTTACCCTCCATCATAAAACTGAATTACTATTTCATCTCCATCTTGTACCCCATATTTGGAATAAAATTCTTTCAATCCATAAATTCTGCTTTCACGGCTACTACTTTGGTATGGTGTAAACCTTTTTTGTACTTCTGTACCCATTTCATTGATAAGTATTATATTCTTATTTTCTTGTGGAAAGAAATCAATTAAAGAAACTGGTATTGCTAATAACCCCTTCTTAATACGACCGATGGTAGTTCTAATAGTTTTATATTCAAATGGAATATGGCTCTTAATTTTTTCCATACCACATTTGATTATAATCTTTAATTATCTGAATAGTAACCTTAACAATTTCTTCAAAGTAATTTTTATTTAAGTAATTACTGATATTATCGAATTTTGTTTGATTAACTTTTTGTTTCGTATGTTCTCTTACATCTCTATCTGTAACTACAAAATATGCTTGCTGAAGAACATTTTGGATTTCGGCATTATTTAGTAATCCATGTTTTTCCGCTTCTTCTTTTTATATAAAATAACCCAACATATTTATTCTCCGAAAATTTTATTATTACTTGTCAACTGATATACAACAAAAATTTCCATATAATTATAAATCAACCTCCATTCCGATTTTTCCTGCTCGCGAGCTTTCTAACTCTGCTATCCTAAAAAGCTTTGGGAGTTTATTGATTATTCGTTCTTTAGCAACATCGTCGTTGAATAACTCTATCAGTTTATTTTCCAATTATATTTTCCTTCATCAATGTGGTATATTATACAAAATTTTTAGTTTAATTCAAGTCCAAATTAACCATAATCTATGAAAGAGAGTTAAAGTTTTTTCTTCAACTCCGCCAGCTTCTGCAACGCCTCCATCGGTGTCATCTTGTCGAGGTCGAGTTTCCTCAGCTCTTCTCGAAGTTTGTCGTCTTTTATCTCGAACAACGTCAATTGCATTTCTGTTGGAGCTATACGTCCCACTGCTCTACGCTCACCGCTCACTGCTCTTTGCTCTTGGCTCTTAGCTCTTGGCTGTTGGTTGTTGGTTCCTTGTTCTTGGCTCTTTGAATCTTCGTGAACGGTTAGCTCGGAACCTTCGAGATTTTTGAGAATCTTTTTCGCTCGCTCTGTAACTTCATCGGGCAATCCAGCCATCTGGGCAACTTGAATTCCATACGAATGATCTGCGAAGCCCGGTGTAACTTTGTGTAAGAAAATTACCTTATCACCGTACTCACGTACTTCTACCTTCAGGTTCTTAATGCGTGGAAAGAGGTCGGCAAGTTCGTTCAGTTCGTGGTAGTGAGTTGCAAAAAGAGTTTTAGCTCCGATACGGTTGTGTAAATATTCCGTTAGCGCCCAAGCTATGCTGATCCCATCGAAAGTGCTAGTCCCTCTTCCTACTTCATCCAACAAAATCAAACTCTTTTGGGATGCTGTATTGACTATGTTTGCTGCTTCATGCATCTCGACGAGGAATGTACTTTCTCCAGAAGCAATATTATCGCTTGCACCGACACGAGTATAAATTCTATCCACAATTCCTATCGAAGCTTTCTTTGCCGGAACAAAACTTCCAATCTGAGCAAGCAATACAATCAATCCGGCTTGACGAAGGTAACTTGATTTACCGCTCATATTCGGACCAGTGATGATCATAATCTGATTATTATCGTTATCTATGACGGTATCGTTCGGAGTGTATTGCTCGCCGGGTGGAAGCAGCCGCTCGATTACTGGATGGCGTCCTTCGATAATTTCGATTCGTGTTCCATCATTGATTTCTGGCTGGACGTAGTTATACTCAACAGCTATATCTGCTAATGAAGTAAAACAATCGAGCATCGCTATAAGCCGAGCGTTTTGCTGGATTGCTTCTGCATATTCAGCTATCATCATCCGCAATTCAGTAAAGAGTTTCGTCTCGAGTGTGAGCATCTTTTCCTCAGCATTAAGGATTTTTTCTTCGTACTCTTTCAATTCAGGAGTGATATACCTCTCTGCATTAGTTAAAGTCTGTTTTCTAATGTAATCATTCGGCACTTTATCTTTATGCGGATGTGTAATTTCGATGTAGTAACCGAACACGTTATTGAACCCAACCTTCAGCGAACCGATACCCGTTCGGTCACGTTCAGTTTTTTGTAGATTTGCAATCCAAGTTTTACCATTCAGCGTCAACTCTCTTATGTTATCGAGTTCCTTATTGTATCCTTTTTTGATTACACCACCATCAGCAAGAGATAAGGGAGGGTCATCTGACAGGGCGGAGGAAATTTGATTAATGACAACAGGAAGCGGTTGTAATCCATCACGAAGTTTGGAGAGCGTAGTTGATTTTACAGATTTGATGTCCGATTTCAGGTGTTCGATATTCGATAACATCGATTTAAGTCCGACTACTTCACGTGGGTTGGCACGGTTTGTACAGATTTTGGAAATCAGTCGTTCAAGGTCACCGATATTTGAAAGTGTTGAAAATATTTTCTTTCTTAAATCAGATTTTTCCACTAACTCGGCTACTGCTTCTATTCTTGCTGCGATTGGTTCAATCCGACGAAGCGGAAAGTTTATCCATTTCTTCAACAATCGTCCACCCATCGGTGTTTGTGTCCGGTCGAGTACCCAAAAGAGTGTTCCTTCCGTGTGTCCTTCTATAGACGTTGTTATCTCGAGATTTCTTTTTGTCGATTGATCGAGATTGATATACTCGCTTACGTTGTAAGGTGAAATCTTTTTTAGATGGAGAAGATTTGTCTTCTGTGTCTCTTGGAGATAATTCATTATTGCACCAGCAGAAATAATTCCCAATCTCAAATCCTCGATTCCAAATCCTTTTAGTGTTTGTGTTTTGAGATGATTTATCAACAGTTCATAGGCATAATCGAAATTAAAAATCCAATCATCTAATTTTGAATACAAACCACTGTAGCGATCTTTTAGAATTTGTTGAATGGCTTCTCTATCTCTTTTCTGAACGAGAATTTCTGAAGGTTGTAGAGAAATTATCTGCTCTAGTAGCTGTCTCAATGGAAATTCACACACGCTGAACTCGGCGGTTGTTACATCCACAAATGCAACTCCAATCTGGTCATCGCCAGTAGCAAGTGGAGAGGGGAGAGCGATGGATAGAAGATAATTATTCTGTTTCTGTGCAATCACTTTATCTGAAAACGCAACACCGGGAGTAACTACTTCAATGACGTCACGCTTGACGATTCCCTTGGCAAACTTTGGGTCTTCAAGCTGCTCGCAAATAGCAACACGATGACCCGCTCTTAATAGTTTGGGCAAATATGATTCGAGTGCATGATGAGGGAAACCTGCAAGTGGCACTTCTCCAGCGGCACCGTTTGCACGCCTTGTTAAAACGATCCCCAAAACTTTTGAAGTAATTTTTGCATCCTCTTCAAACGTCTCATAGAAATCACCCATGCGGAAAAGAAGTATCGTATCGGGATACTTCGCTTTAACCTGAGCGTACTGTTTCATCAAAGGTGTGGACATTCTTCGAGTATGTGAGTAAATGAGTCGTTGAGTAGTTGAGTATTGTGTAAAATATGATGAATAATTGAGAGAAAAACAATTTTATAGAGAAGCCGAGCCGTAAAACAAAATAAACATCGTGAACGATGTTCATTGTTTTCAGACTGATTATCAAGTCAGTGAACTTGTGTAATTTACGATAAAAGATATTTACCATAATTCATTATTTTGATATTTTTAGTAAATGGTACTTCCATGCCGCGATATAGTAGGTAACCTTTATCATTACCTTTTTCCAAATGTTCTATATGCTTTACCATTTCTGGTTTGAATGTTTCCGATACCTTGACCTCAATCCACTCTCTCGTCAATTTACGGTCAATTATCAGGTCAACTTCAACGCCATGGTTCGTCCGATAGTAGTATAATTTGCTCATTGAATTGCGATGCAACTCTCTTTTGTAGATATCTGACAAGACGTAATTCTCGAAGATTGCTCCGTACATCGGTCCTTTTTCAAATAATTGTAGCGTTGAAACACCCGTAAGAAAAGCAACTAAACCTGTATCGACAAAATATATTTTTGGACTTTTTATGATTCTTTTTCCTAAATTCTTGTAATAAGGAGGTAGTAAAAATATTATGTATGATGCTTCTAAAACAGAAATCCAACTTTTAATTGTTGGAACCGTTACCCCAACATCTCGGGCAATATCGGAAAGGTTAAGAATATTTGATACCTTTGATGCTAGTAACTGCAAACATCTTTGAAAATTTCGTATATCCCCTATCTTAATAAGCTCTCTGACATCCCGACTAAGATATGTCTCGATGTATGATGAATACCATTGCTCTGCAAGGTTGTATTTCCTCGTAACTAATTCTGGATAACTACCCTGGAAAATTGAAACTTCCTTTAAGCGGTTTGGGATTTCTGAATATTGAAACGGAAGAAGTGATAACAAACCAATTCTGCCTGCTAAACTTTCTGAAATCTGTTTCATAAAATGAAATTGACTTGACCCCGTCACCATAAACTTCCCACCGCGTTTACGATCTGCATCAACGGCTAATTTTATGTAATTAAAAATCTCTGGAACTCTTTGACCTTCATCAAATATTACTTTATCGGAATAGATCCTCATAAACCGTACTGGATCGCTGTAGAATAGATCTACCATTCTATAATCATCAAACGTTACATATTGATATGTGTCTCCAAATGATTTCAACAGCATGGTAGATTTCCCTGATTGCCGGGGACCCGTTATACCAACAACTGGGAAAGTAGAGAGATACATCTTTATTATTTTTTCTAAAGCACGATTAATATATGTCATACTGTTAACTCTCGGGTATATTTAAAATCGCATTTTAAATATACACAACAATATTTAGAAAAACAAGCAGCGATTCAGCCGTTCCCATGTCCCGAACCAGATGAAATATGAAATCCCTGGTTTGTCGATTGCTTTGTGATACACCAAAAACCAACGTGGACACGAGAAGCGTGCAAAATCTAAGTCTGAGAAGCATTTGCAAAGACACGAATGATTTTGACAAAACTCAGCCTAATAAAATAAAGAAGCCGATCCACGAATAGTGAACCGGCTTATTAGATTTAGGTTAACTGATGTACTTTGAGGTTAAAAATTACTTCATCAAAATCATCTTCTTGACGCTGATGAGTGGTTGATCAAGTAATTCACCATCCTCATCTGGGATACCTTCTACAAGAATACGGTAGAAATATACCCCTGATGCCAACCTATTCGCATCAAACTCTAATTCATTCAGTCCTGCACTAAAATACTCTTTATCAGCTAAGGTGTTTACCTCTTGACCAAGTATATTATAGATTTTCAATGTTACAAATGCATCTGATGGAATTGTGAATTCAATTGTTGTTGTGGGGTTGAATGGATTGGGATAGTTTTGATTTAGTGAAAAGAAATCAGGAATATCTTCAACTAGATACGGCACAGGAGTAATTGTTGGTGGTGGTACTCCTGATGGTTGTAAGAAAGGAATATCAGATAGTGCCTTTATCCCGGTTAATTTTAATTTGTTGCCAACTATGAAACTAATTGAATCGATAGGACCCTCAAAAGCGCGATTAATTTTTCTAAGCAGACGCTCAAGGGCATCATAATCCCAATCACCGACTGTCGAAAGTGTTAGCGCCGAATCAACCTTCATTGCAATATCTCGTAGCAGACTACCACTAAATATACTATCAGGTTCATAATACATCAATTCACCGAAACCCTCTTGTGTGATTTCCGTTAAACTTGCAAGGATATTTACTTTTAAAGCAATTTGTTCTGCTAACAATTTGTTATTATGTTTTGTTGGTGAAATACTCGTCTTCTGACGTTTAAAATCAAATTCGCGTGCAGGTCCATCATGCATTTTCCCCCTGATATATAATGATTTCAAGACGTCATTGTATCCTTTCCCTACACTGCGTCGTGCATCCCATTTCCCAAAACGCAGCCATCCATATTTCTTAGCACTATCAGTATCAACTTTATATTTTCCATTCTTTAAACGTAAAAATGATTTACCTATCACCATACCACCAATTGTGTCACCAACACTATTCCCTGGGAATACACCAAGCTGAAATCCTGCGTCTAAAACATTGACAGCATTAGGCATACCGCGACCTCTTTTCATAGGTTTACCAATTTTCCCCATATTATCTTTAGCAAGAGCAAGACTTTCAGGTGAGAAGGTTCTGTACATAGTAGAATCACCTATCCGATTGCTGACAATGTTTGTGGTAATAGGCGGATTGAAATCAAAGTAAATATCTGCGCTATTAACAATATCCGAACCGGTTGAAACATCTGATCTCGGATGTATTTTAAATTTTACAAACCCGTGACTTGCCGGTTCATTCACATTACTATCAGGTAAATTGATGTCGGAGAAAATAAATACTAATTCACGTGGATCAACAATACCAAAAGCATAGGAATGACTACTTGCACCTGGTATCACTGTGCTAACATCTAAATCTTCATCCAATAAATCACGGATTGTTATATTGAAAGCAGTATCTGTACCGGTATTTTGAAAACGAATAAGATATTCTAATGAATCTGTTCTATGAATTGTTCCGAATGGTCCAATTCCTTGTGGTGTAACCTGCTTGTCATTTGGATCGAATGATCCGCGTACTACTTGTGTCTCAGAATCATAATTATCTGCGGGATTTAAATCCCCAGCAATTGGTTCGATGACTACATGTGAAGTAAGGGTTGTCCATAATGGTATTGTGTTTGGAATTTGAACCTTTGTCCATAACCAACCCGTAAATCCAGCAGGAAGTGATCCGACATCCCATGTTACCTGGTGAGTTCCACTGTTATATATACCACCTGGACTACTTTCTAAATGGCTAACCTGTGAAGGTAAAGTAAATTTTACCGTACCATTTATATTTATTGTCCCTTTGTTTTCATATTTAATTCCATAGAACTTTTGGAATCCTGGTCTTGCAATTCCACCTGCAACACTTGCGAAAAGATCCTGAGCATTTGTAACAATTTTATTTCCAAAATCTTTTCCAGTTACTGTTTGCCCTTGAGTTAATACTACGGTGTGTGTGCCTGGCGAAGGCGGGCAAGTTTGTTGCCAATTCGGTTTAATAACTTCACTGACTGTATATGTGTTTGGCTCAAGAAAACTGAAGAAATAGTTCCCGCTTGCATTAGTTGTTGCAAACTTTGAACCTGGCTCAAGTCTAATAGTCCATCCTTGTAAACCTGGTTCGCCTGCATCCTTGACACAATTTTCATTATCGTCACGAAATTTTGTGCCTGAAATTGTACCGGAACCTTGTGAGATGTTAAATTTAAATGTTTTCCAATCTAAATAACTTACACCATCAGGATTTCCTCCCGCACCATCGAAATCATATCCTTCATGATCAAATCTACCTATTAATGCATAATTCACTCCATCACCCATATTTGCACCAACAGTTGCTGGAGTACCTCCAAATCCACCAACACCGCCAGAAGCACTTCCAGTTGTCCACTGCATATCACCATAACTGAAACAAACATTTTTCCCAACACCAACAAGAGGATCAGTACCATCAGTAATAACTATTTCAAACGTATTTAATTTATCTGCACGATACCCATAGTATCCAACACGATCCCAGATAACAGTAAATCTATTAGGTTCAGATTTATAGTACACAATGCCGCTTCCTGTATTTCCTCCTGTGCGAGTATCAACATCAGCCCAAAAAGATGATACCATAGCATAACCCGTAATGGGGAATCCGGTTGAAGTGTATGTACTATATGGTTGTTCAAATGACAAGTTTCCATTGTTATTGATGTAAACTCGATTGTATTGTGTTCCATAGAAGGTGAAAGGAAAAGAAAGCGGAATTAATGAAGTTGAAAAATCATCATTGCGATATTCAGGTGGTGTACCATTTGTAAAGGGTGTAACAGAAAATGTAGATGTCAACAAGACTGCTCGGTGTGCATTAACACGTCCAGAACCATCCCAATTTGTAGTGCCGTAGTTATCAGCAGTTTGCATGATAATATTTTGCACCTGCGGATTAGGATTTGGGCCAATAGGTCTGGCATCTAAATTTGGATTAATAGATAAAATTAGCGCACCGATTCCGGATACTTGTGGAGCAGCTGCCGAGGTACCTCCGAAGTCATTCGTGTAGTTACCATTATTATATCCAAGATTTCCCATCCTATCTATAGTTGTGATACCAAGCGTTCCACCACTAGAAGGAGCAACCACATCGACCCGCGGATCTCGTGGAGTATACGAAGCAGGTTGATTTTGGTTGGTGACAGCACCTACGGTGAGAACTCCTGGCACAGTCCCAGGAAAAGTAACATTCGCACCTGTGTTGCCAGCCGATTTAACAACCAAACAACCCCTACCTCCACGTCCCAGGGTATGCGCTCGGTCAATCGCCTGAGTAACATTATCAGATACATCACACCACCAACTACAGTTAAGTATATGAGCACCTCTTGTCCATGCTGTATCTATTGCGCCTGCTATTTCATTAGTCGGGACTTGGTCATTATCATCTTCAAAGATTCTAATTGGCATGATTCTTATATTATTAGCCACACCGCATACACCGATATTATTATAATTTGCAGCAACAATTCCAGCAACTGCCTGTCCATGGTCACCGAGTGGTCCAGGGGCACCATTTCCGCCACCCGCAGCCGGAGTAGTATATCCCATAACAAGTTGACCAGCGTAGAAGTCTTCATGCATTTCAACTCCGTCATCAATGACTGCTACGACTATGGCAGAACTGCCAGAGGTAAAAAAGGACCAACTGGGCGTCGCATTAATATCTACTCTACGGGTACCACCACCTTGTCCTGTGTTATGTAGGTGCCACTGGTTAGGAAACAGTGGGTCGTTGATTGATTCAAGTCGAATAGTCACAAAGAAGTTAGGTAAAGACCACACGGTTAGGTCACTTTCATAATATATATTTGCAATCTCAAGTGCTGTGTATTTAGATGACTCGATTACCTGAAGCAAATATTCATTGTATTTATTTACGCTTAGAATTTCGACGCCGTACTTTTTGTTCATTTTTTCTACTTCAGCCCTTGATACTTGAGGGTGAAATTTCACATGGAACTCATCGGTCATAATAAATCGCGAGGTGTCACCCTTGGCATCAATTCTTAAATAGGCGGGAATCATCCTTACTACAGTCACACTCTGTTGTAATTCTTGTAAAGCGCGTTCTTTTCCAACACCAGAAGAAATTTCCAACCAGAAGAAACCTCGTTTTTCATTCAGTGTTTGTTTTAATCGCGCAGTGGAATTCTCTTTCAAAAACTGATGAATTTTTGTTTTTTGTTCTGTTGTTAACTGAACAACAATCCAACTATCATTTCTGTTTAAGTAAATCTTTTTGCCTCCTGAGTAGTAGTATTCGCCATTTGTGGATTCAGCCTTCGCAAGGGATTTTCTTTTACCATCGTATTTTTCCCAAACGCAAGAATAGTAATAATTCTCCGCACTGGATTTTAATATACTAAATCCTTCATCCAGTGGAATAAGCAATCCTTCGCGTCGCTCAATTGCATCAGGACTGATGATATTATCAGGTCTCATCTTAACAGGTGGTAGAACCTGTTTAGGTTGTGGTAGCAATCCTTTTGCTTTTAGTTCTTGATATTTTTCTTCTCCCAATTTAGCGGGTAAATAATCAGTTTGGCTAAAAACACTCGTTATGCATACTAAAATCGCAAATAGGATAATTGTAATTTTATTGAATTTATAATTAAAATATTTCATGATTTCTCCAAAAGTTATTGTGTTATTGAATTCATTTATTATGTGTTTCTAATAAAAATGAATCTCAATAATTGGAGGTGAATGAATGTGTGCTGAAAAATGTTTTATCATATTTGTATATCCTCGTTCAAAATATGTTGGTTTGTTTTACTTCATCAAAATCATCTTCTTAACCTGTCTGAAGGATTGAGCGTTTTCACTTAATCCAATGGCTTCGATGCGATAGAAATAGATTCCACTTGTAACGCCTTGTTCCTGATTGTTCGTTGCATCCCATTCGACAGATTTGTATCCAGCATCTTGAATTCCATTAACGAGTGTTTTAACTTCTTCTCCTAACACATTGAAGATACAAACTCTAACTTGTGCATCCACTGGCAGTCCATATTCAATTATGGTGTTAGGATTAAACGGATTTGGATAATTATCAGAAAGTAAAAATTGCAATGGGTTTTCTAATATCTGCTTATCAGATATTAACACAGCACCTGATGGAGGTGTTGAGCTAAATCCTATTAAGAATCTTGCTTTATCGAATCCTTCATTGATTGCACTGACTGCCGCATTGATCTCACTAATTGTTGCTCCACCGATCGAAGCATTACCTAATGCTCGGTTGGCTAAGTCGAACAAATTTGCAACAGTTGTATTTCCATACAAACTATTCATCGCTGTGAGAACCGATTGTGGGATATAGAATGATTCAGGAAGTTTATTCGTGTCGAGAATATCGTTACCATCCATACACACTCCGTTGACATAGTTTGATGCTTGAGTTGTCATGTAATTATCGGTGATTATGAGATTACCTAAATTAGGATCGAGCCGCAAATTCAATCCAAGAGCAATCGTTTGGCATAGTAGAATATTCTTAAACCGTCCATTCTTTAATCCTAAACCTGGAGTTGTTCCGCATCTCGGATTGAATACAACATTACCACGAGGGAGCTTCCTTGGGGGTCCCTCTGCTGGTAATCTTGTCACAACACAAGTTGCATCGTCGGAGGCGTATGCCTGTCTCAGTCTGAGTGAATAATTTGGTCGTCCAACTACTAGATCATCAAAGGTTATCAAATCATTAATTAAATCTAATGAAGTTCTGCCGAGGAGACATTCCAAATTATTTGAGTTGCCGTAGAATTCTTGAGTGTATGTTAGGTATTCCAATCCTTGTGCAGCATCATCGTTAATAATTGTACATGAACCTATGGAATCGGCGAAGAGTGCATTCGTTGGACTTGAGAGTATAACATAAAATGATTCGTTTGGTTCAATCTTTGTATCTCCAACAACCGGTATTGAAATGGTTTTCAACGTATCTCCTGGATTGAAAGCAAGAGACCCAGAGGATTCTATGTAATCATTATCTGAAGTTGTTGCACTGCCATCTGAGGTCATAAAATCGACTATTACAGTTTCAGTTGAAATGTTGGATAACCAAACCTCGAAGTTTGCATTTGAGGTAGCAAAATGTCCTTCTGGAACACCAACGTCATTTATTGAAATGTATGGATGTGGTATCACAATAAAGTTCGAAGAAATTGTATCATTTGATAAATTCTGATCCCCAGATAATACTGTATATGTTACCACATTATGCGTTCCGAGAGTTACTAACCATACGTCAAAAACAATTGTATCTCTTGCACCGATTAAAGCTGAAACCATTACAGTGTCTGTATAAAATGCCCCTATATTAAGAATGACCGGAAAAAGTCCTGTTGTACTACCATAATTTTGAATTATAATGCTTGGATTTACCATTGTTCCTTGGTACATTGTTCCTATTGGTTGGAGTAGTTCAACAACTCCAACATCAAGCTGTTGAGGCATTATTTTATGTGGTAAATCGGCCGTTCCATGATATGTGTAAATTCCCGCTGAAAACTGACCCACTTTTCCCGCTGAAAATTGACCCACCC
>CAYYIJ010000012.1:8013-40380 GCA_964471945.1 uncultured Chlorobiaceae bacterium | reverse complement strand
ATTCGGAAAATTTATTTAAATTAACCTGTCTTTGTAATAATTATTTAAAAGAATAACATCTGATGCCTTTTCCTGACTTCGTCACTTTTTCTGGAAGTATCGAAAACGGGGTAAAAACAGAGAAAATATTTTGAAATGGGTGTCCCAATACCGATATTAAAGGGTGTATATACGTGAGAAGAAAAATAAGAGTGGTAAAGTCGGTGTACAAATCATAGATAAGAGCGATTGAAAATATAAACCCAGATTATTCAATAGGCTATAAATACTCATTTTTATTCATAACAGTTTATGTAATTTTACGATGCTTTAATGACAAATCTGGGATAAGTTTATCGCTCTTTGGGTGTCCCAGTGACGAAGTCAGGAAGTTTCTACCACAATCTGTTCGGATAAAAGAACTGGAAATACTTGCCAAAGCCCAGAATTAAACTTCTGAATTATTCTTTTATATCATGTTAAGTGAAGCGAAACATCTCGATTCGATTATTATTGCTCGGTTGGTTTAAGTTTTTCGTTCTGATCGATTTATAATAACATCGTCAATCCTCGATTTGGCGGGGGTGGTGGGAGCCAAACTGTTATTTATTATAACTAATGGGTATCTCTAAAAACATGTACTAAGGACTAAAGTCCGAAGGGATTAGTATGTTTTTGTAAGTGGTCGTCCAGAAAGTAAGAAATGGAGTCATTCCGAACTCCCGCCTGCTGCGGGTAGGTGTTTCGGAATCTGAACATCGTAAAAACACTTGCTTTGTATAGATGCTGAAATAAACCTGTCCTGACGACAGGTCAGGATTCAGCATGACTCTGGGATTTTTGGACAACCTCTATTGAAAAACCGCTCGCATCAAGGGCTTTAGCCCAATTAGTATTCAACCCAAATGGATTTGAGTTGAATACCATTTGAAAATCACCGTTGATGCGATCTACGATCACCACCACCTCGTCGATCCCCACTGTCCCGATTTCCATCCCTGCGTGGCGGTCTATCTCTTTTCCGTTCAGCTTCACGCTGAGCTTCTTTTTCAGCATCGTAGCCGGGCATCAATGCCTTGCGGCTCAGGTTATTGCGTCCCTCATCATCGACCTTAATAAGTTTTACATCGATTTCATCACCAACTTTGATTACATCGGTCACTTTATTTACCCTATTTATATCAAGGTGTGAAATATGAACAAGACCTTCCTTGCCGGGTAGAAACTCGACAAACGCACCAAAATCCATAATGCGAGTTACTTTACCCTTATAAATTTTCCCAACTTCCGGTATTTCGACAAGTTTGTTAATAAAATTTTGAGCTTTATTACTGCCTTCAGCACTTACCGATGCAATCACTACGGTACCATCATCTTCGATGTTGATCTCTGCACCTGTATCTTTTACAATCTGACGTATCATCTTCCCACCAGGACCAATAACTGTTCCAATCAGATCAACTGGGATTTTCAATGTCGTCAGACGTGGTGCATACGGTGATAGTTCTTTACTCGGTTCGCTTATTGTTTTGCTCATTATGTCAAGTATATGTAACCGCCCTTCACGAGCTTGGAGAAGCGCCTTCTCGAATATTTCAAAGGATATACCTTGTATTTTAATATCCATCTGGAAACCAGTAATACCATCACTTGTACCTGCTACTTTAAAATCCATATCCCCAAGATGATCTTCGTTGCCTAGAATATCACTCAATATAGCAATCTGATCCCCATCTTTAACGAGCCCCATGGCAATACCAGCCACAGGTTTCTTTAAAGGTACACCAGCATCTAATAACGATAACGTACCGGCACAAACAGTTGCCATCGAAGATGAACCGTTAGATTCCAAAATATCGGAGACAATACGAATAGTATATGGAAACTCAGTCTCTGATGGGAGAAGATTTTTTATTGAGCGCTCTGCTAAATTTCCATGACCGATTTCTCTACGTCCTGTGCTGCCAAGGCGACCCACCTCACCAGTCGAGAATGGTGGAAAATTATAATGCAGCATAAATCGCTTGGTTGTTTCTGGAAGAAGTCCATCAAGTATTTGCTCATCTAATTTAGTGCCAAGGGTGGCGGTTGTTAAACTCTGTGTTTCACCTCGTGTAAATAATGCTGAACCATGAGTTCGTGGTAAAATCCCGATCTCACATGTGATCGAGCGAATATCTTTTACACCTCGCCCGTCTAATCGCTTGCCATCCTCGAGGATCATCCTGCGCATCTCTTCATATTCGATATCATGTAATATTTCAGCGACGAGATCTTTTTTAGATTCGATAAACGCAGTCGGGTTTTCTTTGAATAAAACCTGATTTGCCTCATCGAGCGTAAGCGATACCGATGATAATTCATTCTTTATTGCTTCCATAGTTATATTATAAATTTCTTCGTTCGCTTTGCTTCTTTCGTCCTTCATCAGTACTTGATAAGTTACACTCCTCACCTTCCCTCGACTAACTTTGGCAATCAGGTCAACCATTTGATTTTTCAGTTGATTAACCTGGACAGGTCGCTTCGGTTTTGAATATTCCATTTGTAGTTCGAGTTGGAGCTCACAGAGCTTCCTTATATTCTCAGCGGCGAATTTCAGGGCATCCAGGATCTCCTGTTCTGATATTTCTTTAGCTTCCCCTTCCACCATTACGATGGATGTATGTGTCCCGGCAACAGTTATGTCTAAATCACTCTTTTCGAGCTCAGAAAAGGTAGGATTAATTATGAAATTACCATCGACTCGACCTACGCGTACCTCAGCTATCGGACCATTGAATGGAATATCGGAAATCATCAAAGCTGCAGAAGCACCAACTGCACCGAGTATGTCGGCATCGTTTTCCTGATCTGAGGAAAAAACTGTGAGTAAAACTTGTGTTTCGTTATTAAATCCTTCCGGGAACATTGGTCTGATCGGACGATCTATCAAACGGGAAGAAAGAATTTCTTTTTCATTTGGTCTCCCTTCCCTTTTGAAAAATCCTCCGGGGATTTTTCCCGCTGCTGCAGTTCTTTCCCTGTACTCAACTTGTAAGGGGAAAAAATCTCCTCCCTCCACTGCTTCCTTGCTTGCAACAACAGTTGCCAATACCATCGTATCACCGTAGCGAACCATAACGGCACCGTCGGCTTGTTTTGCATATTTGCCGGTTTCGATGGAAAATATTCGTCCCCCAATTTCTACTTCTTTCCTTATTATCATTTTTACCTTCTATTATTTCAAATTATGAATGATTTCCTTGATGTCTTATTAATTATTTTCTCAGATCAAGCTCTTTAATTATTTTTCGATAGCGGTCTACGTTCTTGTGCTGGAGATAATCCAACAAACGGCGGCGTTTTCCGACCATCTTTAACAATCCTTGCCGTGAGTGATGATCTTTGACATTTTTTCCGAAATGTCCGGATAACTCATTGATCCGATTTGTAAGAATGGCTATTTGTACTTCCGGAGAACCTGAATCATCCGGTGTTTTTCCATATTTCAGCTTGAGCTCCTGCTTTTGTTCTTTAGTTAATGGCATAATATTTCTCCTTTACCCTAGATTAATTATTGTTGAGTGATGATTTTGATAGATTCATTACGATCATGTTCTAATTGATTTATTAAATCTTCTTTTGAAGAAAATTTTTTCTCGTCTCGCAACCGTTTAAGAAAATGAACACGAATTTTATTCCCATATAGATCACCATCGAAATTAAATATATTGACTTCAATTATTTGCTTCGACTCAGATCCAAATGTCGGCTTAACACCAATATTTAACATTCCAAAACTCTGCTGCTCGTTTATGCTTACTTTAACACAGTATACACCATCTGCTGGTATAAGTTTATGTGAGTTATCAGGTAAAATATTTGCAGTTGGAAATCCAAGGTTCTCTCCGCGTCGATCACCGACTATAACAGTACCTTCAATCGAATATGGACGTTCTAAGAATTTTATTGCTTTCTCAACGTTTCCGTTTTGCAGCAGTGCGCGTATTTTTGTGCTGCTAATAATCTCGCCACCATATGAAACTGGCTCAACCATTAACACTTCAAAACCAATTCTTTTACCCATCTGTTTAAGTTCGTTCACATTCGATATTCTATCTCTACCGAACATATGATCATAACCGACGATTACTTCTCTTACCCCTATTCCATGAACCAGATATTTTTCATAAAATTCCGATGCGGTCTGACGAGAAAAATCGTATGTAAATTCAAGAACGAGTACAACATCTATTCCTAATAATTCCATCTCTTCGATTCTCTCGGTAAGAGTAGTCAACAGCATCACATTACCTTCACCAAGAACGGCTCTTGGATGCGGCTCGAACGTTATGATAACACTTCGCGCCTTTAGATCCTTAGCTCTATCAACGACCTTCTTAATTATCGAACTGTGTCCAAGATGAACACCATCGAATGTACCAACGGTTACAACCGAGTTGTGATCGAATTTAAGATCGTTGAGTGACTTTTGTATAACCATGATTATTCGGTTTTTTCCCCCTCGTCTTTATGTATTTGTTTAATTATTTGTTCAATCCTATCTACACGGTCGAGTGTTTCATCCATATAAAACTGTATTGCTGGTGTGAATTTCAAACGAATGTGAGAACCGATGAAGGATCGAACATCTCCTTTATGGTTTTCCAGCATTTGCATTGTTACCATTTTTACTTCAGAAGAACCCATGATGCTGACATATATTTTTGCTATACGAAGGTCGGGTGTTACATGCACATCAGTAACCGTGATAAATCCATAGGCCGGATCACGATATTCTCTTGAAAGGAACATTCCAACTTCTTCTTTGATAAGGGCGGCAACTTTTTCAGTTCGCAACGACATTTTAATAATCCCTAATTTAGTTTTCTTTTCGTTTCAACGATCTTGATTGCTTCGATAGTATCACCAATTTTAATATCATTGTAGCCATCGAGACCAATGCCGCATTCAAAACCTGCTTCAACTTCTCGCACATCATCTTTGAAACGTTTCAAAGAACTGATTCCACCTATGAATAAATCAATACCATCTCTTATCAACCGTACTTTATTGCCACGTGCAATCTTCCCTTCTTGTACAAAACATCCGGCGATTGTTCCCGTTTTTGGAACTTTAAATATATCACGCACTTCAATTGTTCCGGTAATTACTTCTGTTTTTTCAGGTGCGAGTAAACCTTCGAGCGCTTTTGTCATGTCATTTATTGCATCATATATAATATTGTAAAGTCTAATATCTACATTTTCTTGTTCAGCGAGTTTTCTTGCATTCAGATTTGGCCTAACATGGAATCCGATTATGACGGCACTCGAAGCTGCGGCAAGAAGAACATCCGATTCGGATATCGTGCCAACCGCACGGTGAATCACATTCACCCTTACTTCAGCATGGATAATCTTCATCAAAGAGTCGGCTAATGCACCGACTGACCCATCCACATCACCTTTTACAATAACCTTTAATTCTTTTATTTGCCCGTCTTTAATCTTTTGAGAAAGTTCATCGAGTGTAACACTGCGTATTAGACGAAAGTCCTGTTCTCGTTTCAATTGTTGTCGACGCAAACTGGTTTCACGTGCTTCGCGCTCACTCTCGGTAACAATTAAAGAATCCCCGGCTTGAGGAATACCATCAAATCCTTGAACCTGAACTGGGGTTGATGGTTTCGCAGTCTCTACACGATGTCCTCGTTCATCATACATAGCCCGCACACGTCCACACTGGATTCCAGCAATAAATGGATCTCCAATTTTTAACATACCCTTTTGCACGAGAACTGAAGCTACGATCCCTTTGCCTTTATCTACCTTAACTTCGATGATCGCTCCATGTCCTAACCGGTTAGGATTCGCTTCCAAATTAAGTATTTCCGCTTCTAACACTATTTTTTCAAGAAGAATATCAATATTCTTGCCAGTTCGAGCCGAAATTTCAATGCATTGATACTTCCCTCCCCATTCTTCTACAAGAACATTTTTCTCTGACAATTGTTGTCTAATTCGATCTGAATTAGCTTCAGATTTATCAATTTTATTAATTGCAATAATGATCGGAACGTTTGCGGCTTGTGCGTGGCTGATCGCTTCGACCGTTTGCGGCATAACATTATCATCGGCAGCTACGACTAAAACTACTATATCAGTTAATTGAGCACCTCTTGCACGCATGGCAGTGAATGCCTCATGCCCTGGTGTATCTAAGAATGTAATGCTTCTATCTTCCTTCCTCGTCACCATATATGCACCAATGTGTTGTGTGATTCCGCCTGCTTCCCCAGCAACAACATTACTTTGACGAATATAGTCCAAGAGTGAAGTTTTACCATGATCAACATGCCCCATAATCGTTACGACAGCAGGACGAGGTTGTAAATCTTTCTCATCATCAGGTTTATTTAATATTGCATCTTCGGCAAGCTCGGAGAAAAACATTACTTGAAAATTAAATTCATCAGCAACTAATGTAATCGTGTCTTTATCCAATCGTTGATTTATCGAAACCATTAATCCAAGACCAATACATTTTTTTATAACATCAGCAACACTCACTCCCATCATATTCGAAAGTTCGTTTACGGTTACAAATTCTGTTGCGTGAAGGATCGATTTTTCCTTTTCGAGTTGTTCAAGTTGTTTTTGTTCTTCAAGCAGACGTTTTTCTTTTCGCTTTTTCTTATGTGTTGCACGTGAAGGAACTGCCGCGGCTTCATCCATCTCAGCAAGTGTTCGCTTGATAGCTTCATCAACTTCTTCCTGATCGACCTCGTGAAATTTTAGTTTTCTTTTTTTCTTAGCTTTCCGCAGCAGCTCATCTTCCTCTTTAGGAATAACTGCCGCTTCAGTTTTAATTTTCTTTTTCTTTTTCTTCTTCTTCTTCTTTTTCTCTTCCTCGGCAGCTTTTTGCTCATCCGTTGCGGGCGGAGCAATACCCTCATGGATCGCTGCAGTACGGTTCACTTCATCGAGATCAATTTTTCCTTTTATAGTCAATCCCATTTTAGGCGTTCGGCGTGGAAGAACTTTTGGCTCTTTCACTTCTTCACCTTTTGCTTCAATTACTGATGGAATCTCTATTTCCGGATGTGGTATGGGTTGAGGTAGTCCAGGTTGAACCGGTTGCTCCACCGCTGTAACCTCTTCAGATTTTTCGACGATAGGAGGTTGAATTATTTCCGATTCTATCACAGGTGCTGCTGGGATTTCCTTTTTTTCCTCAGTTTCTGCAATTTGAATTATTGGCTTAACCTCGGTTGGGAGAGCTGGTAAAGTTTTTTCTGGAAATTCTTCGGCTTTTTTCCTTTTTATTAATTTTGGTTTGGATGCTTCATGAACCACCGGATCGATTGTAGCTTCTACTTTTCTTTTTGCATCCCGAATTGTTTGAATTTTCTTTTGATGCTTTTCTGCAACTTCTTTATCCTTCTTAAAATGAGCAGAGATATCGCTTATCATGGCATCATCAACCATCGACATGTGGCTTTTAATCTCATGTCCTTTCTTCCTCAGATACTCGATGAGCGTCTCATGAGAGATATTGATCTCCTTCGCGATCTGATAGATTTTTTTCTTGGATTGAGATTTATCTGTCATAATATTTACTATATATTTTACTCTGCTTCTTTTTGATCGGTTGATAGAACTGATTGTTCGGTATTTTCAGCAGAAGGTTCTGTGGATACTATTTTTATGTTATTAATTATTTTTTCATCCTCTTCATCTTCAATTTCTGCTTCTTCCAACTCTCGTTTCATCATTTCTTTGATTGATTTAATGCGATCCTCGGTCAGACCTTCAATTTCAAGTAAACCGTCTAAATCAGCATCGATGACGTTTCGAGCAGAGGTATAACCTTCATCGACTAATCGTTCGTATAATGGCTCTCCAAGTTCTTCTCTAAATTCACCGAGGTCCATGTCATATTCTTCATCAGCTCCTTCTTTGATGAGCTCGATTTGAAAACCAGTAAGTTGTGAGGCAAGACTGATGTTCTGTCCATTCCTACCAATGGCAAGTGATGCCTGATCTTTATCAACTGTAACAGTTGCAACCTTTGCGATTTCATCAACAACCAAATTTTTAATTTTAGCTGGTGCCAGTGCCCGGGTGATAAATATTGATGAGTTTTCTGAAAAATTAATAACATCAATATTTTCATTGTGTAGTTCACGGACTATGGCATGGATGCGTACGCCCTTCATCCCTACACAAGCTCCAACTGCATCAATTCGGTCGTCGTGTGATTCAACCGCTACTTTTGACCTCTCACCCGCTACTCTTACAACACCTTTAATTTCTATGATGCCATCATAAATTTCCGGGATTTCCGTCTCAAACAATTTTGCAAGCATTTTTGGATCTGTCCGGGAGATTATTACCACCGGAATTGATATGTTTTTCCTAACTTCTTTAATGATAGCTCGAATAGTTTCACCTTTGCGATATTTTTCACCCGCAATCTGCTCGGTTTTAGGAAGAATTAATTCATTCCTGTTGTGATTAACAAGAATCTCTCCCTTCCTAATCTGATAAATTTCACCAACAATAATATCGCCGATCGAATTAGCATATTCCCCATAAATTATTTCCTTCTCGACCTCCTTTATTCGTTGATTGAGATTCTGTTTTGCACTGATAATCAATCGACGGCCAAAACTTTGTATATCAATCACTTCAACGAAATCGTCTCCAATATCGAGTGGTTCATCTGTTTTTTTCCGCACCGTTTCAAGATCGATTTGCGTATCTGGATCGGTTACCTTTTCAACTATTTCTTTCTCAAGGTAAATTTCGATATCGCCTTTATCCATATTTACAACAACATCGAACCTTGCTTCCATTCCATATTTTTTCCTCACCATCATCGAAAATACATCTTCGATGATGCTCGTAAGCATATCCTTATCAATCCTTTTTTCCCGAACCATCTGTGAAAATGATTCAACGATTTCGTAATTCATTATAACCTTTCAATAAATAATATCTTCAGTTTTTACAATATTACCATTCAACTTCAACCTCAGCTCTCAGTATATTTAAAAATGCTATCGTACGTACTGAATTATCAGCCATTTTAAGATCGATGTGCGTACTAGTAACACTAAGCAATACACCCTCGATGATTTCTGATTGCATATTTTCTTGAATTTTTAACTTCATCTTTCTGTCAATATGCTTATAATATTGACGTAGTAATTTTAGTGGTCGCTCAACACCGGGCGACGATACAACAAGATAATATCGTTGTTCAAATAATTCCGCAGCATCTAAAGCATGTGAAACATTCCGACTAATATCAGCACAAAGTTCAGTAGTAACACCATTATCATTATCAATGAAAATATTGATGTTTTTTACACCCCGACTGTAATGCACTACCAAATCTATTAAAAATGCTTCATGCGAATCAATGATTGGTTGTATGATTTCTTTTATTTTTTCTACTATTGACACTTCTAACCAGCTTAAAACAAAACAACTTATGTCCTTACAAAGTATTTAAAAAAAAAGTCCCAATAGCCGGGACTTTTGAACGAGGACATATTAATATAACATTCATTCAATTGAATAGCAAATATTCGAATCATTATTTAAACAATGATCGAAATACATTCACAGCTTGTTCAACTTGCTGCATCGATACATCCATATGCATAACCGAACGAATTGAAGTAAGACGCTCTGGAGTTAAAAGAATGCCATGAGCTTTTAATAATTCTAGAATTTCAAACTGAGATTTTCCCATCTTCGAGATATTTCCTATTACTATATTAGTTTGGACTTGATTCACATCAATTTCTATTTGTTCTAAATGGTTTAACTCTTGAGCAAAATATCGAGCTTTCTGATGATCCTCTTTTAGTCTTTTTATATTATGCTCGATTGCATAGAGAGCGGCAGCCGCAAGAATTCCGACTTGCCGCATTCCTCCACCAAATATTTTTCTGTACCTTGTCGCTTCTTCGATAAATGTTTTATTTCCAATAATAATCGAACCGATCGGTGCGCCAAGCCCTTTTGAAAAACAAACAGAAATCGAATCGAAGTATTTACCGTAATTGTCTAAAGAAATTTCCGCCTCGACTGAGGCGTTCCACAGTCGAGCGCCGTCAAGGTGCATCTTCACGTTTGTACACTTTGCAATCTCATGTATTCTCTTAATTTCATCCAAGGGGAAAATTGATCCTGAAGATCTCCCATGTGTATTTTCAATACAAATAAGTTTTGTCCGTGGGAGGTAATATGCACGTGGACGTATTGCCATTTTTATCTGATCTGCTGTCATAACACCGTTCATTCCAGCAATCGGCATCATCTGAACACCAGCTAATAAAGATGGACCAGCAGTTTCATAAACAAATATATGGGAATCCTGATCAACAATAATTTCATCTCCTGGCTGAGTATGAACCTTAATACAGATTTCATTTCCCATAGTGCCGCTTGGAACAAATAATGATGTATCTTTTCCAAACATCTCAGCAATCCGCTTTTGCAATTTATTAACGGTTGGATCTTCCCCATAGACGTCATCACCAACTTCAGCTTTCAACATCACCTCACGCATTGCATCTGAAGGTTTTGTTACCGTATCGCTTCGTAAATCAATGTATTGCATTTTCGTATCCCCTTCGTATAAATAAATAATATTTCTTTCCTATTGCAACAACAATAAAAAAAGCACTGAAGATCAGTGAGAATTCAGCAAGCCAATCATCGTTTTCTGTATAGAATGTTTTTTCATCGTGTAGCTCTATTTCTCCAAGAATAATCGTTTGGGTGTATAATTTTGTCTCGTATATTATACGTCCATATGGATCGATAAAACAAGAGATTCCACCGTTTGCACACTGAACCACCCATCGACGATTTTCTATGGCTCGCAATATCGCAAACTGCTTGTGTTGATACGCACCCGAAGTATTTCCCCACCAACTGTCATTAGTAACGATCGTTAAAAATTGTGCACCTTTCCTGACAAATGCTGATACTAATGAAGGAATAATCGATTCATAACAAATCATGTTCGAGAATTTTATCGAGTCTCCACTTAATCCTTTAAATTGAAACACAGTTGTATCGCCGCCACGCGCCCAACCTCCAAGTCCAAAATTCCATTGTACAGCATTCAAGAAACTCAATGTTTCTGAAAAAGGCACTCTCTCAGCAAATGGTACGAGAACAATTTTTGCATATTTCTGTATTACATCACTCCCCGGTTGTAATAGCATCGAGCTGTTGTAGGTATCATACCGACGTCCATCGATAGAAATTTTACTGCTCTTTGGAATCTTTTCTCCATCTTTGAAATAATATATGTCTGGCATCCCTGTTAATAAATTTATATTCATCGTATCAACCTGAAATTTTAGCTTTTCAAGATAATAACGATTGTTTGGATGAAGAATATAAAACGGCATCGCAGTTTCGGGCCAGAGCACTAAATCAACTCGTTTATTTGAGATTTCATTAGTTTGTTGCTGGATAATTTCGAGTGGTTCTTCAGGATTGACTGTCCATTTTTCAAACGTGTCGATGTTTGGTTGTATAACAGCTATCTTAATCGATTTTCTTGAATATGAAGTCGAATTTTCAAGCACATAATTTCCATAAAACTTTGGTAATAAATATAACAGTAAAAACACCAGAATATACAAAAAGGAATTCCATGAGAAAATATTCCACGCTTTTACAGCTACTTTCACAAACAGAATAAAACCTATTACATTTAGCCACAATAACCAGAAAGATATACCATATACACCAGTAATCGCAGCAATTTGGACGATTGGCAAATCATAAGTTTGCGTGTTCCCAAGAGTTAACCAAGGAAATCCAATCTCAGTCAAAGAGTGTAAGAACTCGAATCCAACCCACAGAAAGGGAAATGTTATGATCGAGAATTTAAATCCAATATTACGTTTAATAAACATCCATACAGCAATCGGGACAAAGAAAAATAATGGATGAGCAAATACTAATAATATTCCGGCAACAATCATATAAGCATCTTTACAATGAGTAAAACCACCCACCCAATACATAGCTGTAAGATTAAAGACGAAAAAAGTTACATATGAATATCTAAACGCTTTCCCATAATCGTCGATCGATTCATAAAGTAGGAAAAAAGGAACAAAGGCAAATGCAGCAGTAATACCCGTAGGAATTGGCGGAAACGCTGCCCCAAGAAAGACACCCGAAAGTGTTGCTAAAAATAATCTATAAGAATGAATTCTCATATTTAATCAAATGCAAGAGAAGGAATTTTATTCACAACAATTTTCCAGATGCTGAAAACCAGATAAGCACATACAGTCCCGAATGCGGCGCCGCCTAATACGTCGGATGGATAATGTACACCTACACTTATTCTCGAGAAGCCCATGAGAGTTGCATAGAAAATAAAAACCAAAGTCCATTTTCGATAAAAAAATGACATCAAAACCGCAAAGGCAAAATTATTTACAGCATGAGATGAAGGGAATGAAAAACCAGGTCCGCATGAAACGAGTAATCGAATATTCTCGATAACCATAACACCATCAAGATCATGACAAGGTCGAGGACGAACAAAAAGATTTTTTAATAAGTTGCTGCTAACCTGATCACTTAAAATTATCAAGGGTATCAGTAGAAGTGCTGCCGACTTCCCCCTCTTTCCTCCTTTCCAGAATAAAAATATCCAGAATAATCCAAACAATCCTAAACCTATCCACGATTTGTTCCAATCAGTGATTGCTGGCATTAGAATATCGAATATCGGATTGGATAGTGTTTGATTGCAAAAATAGAATATTGCCCTATCAATAGAAAATAAAAATTCAGCCATTATTTTTTTTCTTCAGTTGATGTCGTTTGTAAAGATAGCGAACAACAAGGATAAGAACAATCCCGATCACGAGGATAGAAATAACAATACTATAAGTTTTTAAATAGTACCCAACCCTCTCCCAATTCTTTCCGAGGGAATAACCTGCATAAACAAGAATAGTATACCATACCATCGAACTTAAGAAAGATAGAACCGATGTTTTAGTGAAATCGAGTTCTGACATCCCGGCAAAAAAAGAAACAACGGCACGCGTTCCTGTTAGAAAGCGATTAGCAATAATCAACCAATAACCATACGAAGCAAACCATCGTTCAAATTTGTGCAGCTCGTCAAGCTTTATAAATTTGATTTTACCTGTTTCGAGAATTTTGTGACCAAACCACTTACCGATACCGTACATTACCATAAAACCCAATGTGCCGCCTGTAGCACCGGCAAGAAGGGCAATAAAAAAATGTCCTTTGCCCATTGCGGCTAATGCACCCCCAAATACAACTAAAACATCACTTGGAGCAGGGGGAAAAATATTCTCGATAAATGCGACCAGAAAAATTATGGTGTATATCCACCATGGGTCGAGAGTAGAAAGAAATTGAATTAATTCGTTCAAAGTTCGTCGAAATTTATAGACCGAAATCTAAGGTTAATGCCCTGATTGATGCTACAGCATAGGTTGCAGCGCCATCTCCCATGCCAATAAATCCAAGCTCTTCATTCGTAGTTGCTTTTACGGAAACTTGATTAAGATGAACACCAAGCGCGTGTGAAATGTTCTCACGCATTCGTTTTACGTACGAACTTATTTTTGGTTGCTGGAGGAGAATTGTTGAATCGACATTAATAATTTCAAAATTGTTAGAACGTACGAGACCCCCAACGTTACGAAGGAGAACAAGACTAGAAATACCTTTAAATTGCGGTTCGGTGTCTGGGAAATGTTTTCCTATATCACCTAATGCTGCTGCACCTAAAAGTGCATCGGCAATGGCATGACACACGACATCAGCGTCAGAATGTCCGATCAATCCTTTCACAAACGGTATTTCTACACCGCCTAAAACCAATTTACGATTAGTAACTAATCTGTGTACATCGTATCCAAAACCAAACCGTACTTCCATAGTTAACGAATTTCAAAATATTGATAATGTTTCTCGGCTTTTTTCCAACAAATTTTTATATCATTGACTTTAGCTGCCCGCGGGCCCACTTTAACTTCTTTAATAAACTCCTCTATCATTGACCTATCTCCTTCAGTTTCAATCTCAACATCTCCATTATACAAATTTTTTACATAACCCTTTAATCCAAGACGCATTGCACGATTGAAAATATAATAGCGAAATCCGACACCCTGCACGAATCCACTAACAATGATATTTATTCCAATTTCGTTTGAATTTATTGACACTTGAAAAAATACGATGAAATTGAATAAAAGTCAAACTCATAGTTGATATTTGCCTGAATGAACAGTATATTTCAATACAATTATATCACATTAGTATTTTATGAATCGAAATATTCAATCAGATAAAGGCATATCTTCTGATGTACAAATCAAACCACAAAAGCTCAGACAAGAGAAATGGTTAGATATACTTAACGCTCTACCTGATATGTGTTTAATCATTTCGCCTGATGGAGCCATAATAGACGCAAACGAAAAAGCAACGGCAATTCTTGAAAATGAGAATAAATTATTGCTGAATCGCTCTATTAAAGATTATTTTAATTCTGCATATGTTTCAGAAGTTGAAGGAATAATCGATACTTGTATCATGAATGGTAGTACTCATAGATTGGAAACGGAGTTCAGACGTTCGAATGGAACCACTCTAAATGTGGAGCTTTTTTTGAATCGAATAATTCTTGATAAGAAGGGTAACGAGCGCGGCTGTTTAATTGTTGCCCATGACATCTCTGACAGAAAAAAACAAGAGCTCGACTTACTACGATTTACTAACCTCGCACATTATACAGTAAATCCGATTGAAATTACCGATCCTCAGGGACACATCATTTATGTCAACCCTGCCTTCGAGAAGGCAAGTGGATATACGAAGGAAGAAGTGATCGGAAAAAATCCGAATATTTTCAGTAGTGGGAAACATCCGAAATATTTCTGGGATAAGATGTGGCAGACAATATCCGCTGGTAAAGTATGGGTCGGTGAAGTTGAAAACAAGGGACGGAACGGAGAACCATTTTACACGCAACTACTCATATCACCCATTGTTAATACAGAAGGCGAATTAGTTGGTTATTTCGGTATACACAGAGATATCTCTGACCAGAAATATTTAGAACAACAACTTATTCATGCTCAAAAAATGGAAAGTATCGGTATGCTCGCTGCTGGTCTTGCACACGAAGTCGGTAATCCACTCGCTTCAATTTCCTCATTAGTTCAAATTATCCAGAGAACAAGTGAGGATGAATTCATTCAAGATAAATTAGAGCTTATTAAAAGCCAGATTACTCGTATCTCGCGGATAATACGTGACTTAGTAGATTTTTCACGGCGTTCGACATACGAAGTCCAACTTACAGACATCAATAAAACTATTCACGATGCCATCGAGATCGTTCGTGTTAGTAAAAAAGCTAAAGATATTTACTTCGATATCGATCTAAGCCGAAATTTACCTCTCTTGAGGTTAGTCCCAGATCAGATACAACAGGTATTTATTAATTTAATTCTTAATTCTGTGGATGCATTACAAGATTCGCAACCAACAACACTAAATAAGAATGAGCAAAAACATATTTCAATCAGATCAGAATTAATTGGCGATATCCTAGTTGTCGATATTGAAGATAATGGAAAAGGGATAAAGCAAGAAGACCTTCCAAAAATCTTTGAACCATTCTACACCACAAAAAAAGTTGGAGAGGGTACTGGACTGGGGCTATGGGTCAGTTATGGTATCATAAAAAGTTTCCGTGGAGAAATTAGAGTAAAAAGCAATAAAAACGCCGGAGCTTTATTTACAGTCCGCCTACCCATTCAATCGTGATTTTACATCCACTACTATCCGATGGCAGACCGAATTCTAGTTGTTGATGATGAAAAAATTCTTCGAGAATCTATCTCATTTATTCTTGAAAAAGAGGGTTATACCGTTGCCGTAGCATCAGATGGAGGTGAAGCTTACCAGAAACTCTTGGATGATACATTTGATTTAATCATCACAGACCTTGAGATGCCGCAGATGAAAGGGATCGAGTTATTAGACAAAGCTATGCATCTGAGTCCTCAAACTTATCTTATCGTAATCACAGCATACGGCTCCATCGAAACCGCTATATCTGCATTAAGAAAAGGTGCGAGTGATTACATACTCAAGCCGATTGACTTCGATGATTTAATATTAAAAATACGACGACTCTTAGATGTGAAAAAGCTTACCATCGAAAATCAAATCCTCAGGAGGGAACTTCATCAAGAAAAAAATTTTTCGAACATCATAGGTAAAAGCCCGGCGATTCAAAAAATATTTCAGACCATCTCGATGGTTGCATCGACAGAAAGTACTGTTATTATCACAGGAAAGAGCGGTACAGGAAAAGAATTAGTTGCACGAGCATTACATTTCAACAGTTCAAGAAGTGATAAACCGCTCATCACTGTTAATTGTGGAGCTGTTTCTGAAACATTGATCGAGAGTGAATTGTTCGGACATAAAAAGGGGGCATTCACGGGTGCTGTGGCTGATAAAATTGGTTACTTCAAAGCGGCTGATGGTGGAACTTTATATCTTGATGAAATAAGTGAAATGCCGCTTCAGTTACAGGTAAAAATATTACGAGCGATTGAGCAAAAAGAATTCACACCTGTTGGAATTTCAACACCAGTTGATGTTGACGTTAGAATCATCGCCTCAACCAATCGAGATTTATTAAAGGAAGTCGAGGAAGGGCGTTTCCGGATGGATTTATTCTATCGTCTGAATGTTGTTGAAATCCACCTCCCTTCACTTTCCGAGAGACGAGAAGATATTCCACTGCTTGTTGAACATTTCATCGAAAAATTTAATAATAAAAATCAGAAACACATTAAAGGTGTGGAGAACGAAGTGATGCGCAGCTTAACAAAGCACGATTGGAAAGGAGAAATTCGGGAGCTTGAAAACGTGATAGAGCGTGCTGTTATCTTCTGCAAAACAGATTTCATTACGATGGACAATTTACCGGATATGCTCAAGGACAATATCACTCTCCAATTGTCAGAACATACTCAATCACTCGACGTAATGATGAAAGAGTTGGAACGATACTATATTGAAAGCTCACTTAGAGTAAATAATAATGATAAAGAAAAAACTGCACGCGAATTGAAGATTAGCTTACCGACACTTTACAGAAGGTTAAAGGAGTTACATATTACGTTATAAAAAAAATAACCGCACACTACGAATCTAACTCAAGCAACAATAGCCCGATTTAGCCCGGGAATTTCATCAGAAAATTCAGACAGCATCAAACCCATCATTATTATCGCGGCACCAATCACTCCCATAGTTCCAATATTTTCACCAGCAAATAAATAAGCGAAGATGCCTGCAATTACTGGCTCAAGCGAAAATATCACAGCAGCACGCGTTGGTGTTGTAAAACCCTGAAAATGATTTTGAACCCACATGGCAATAATCGTTGCAAAGATTGTAAGATATAAAAGTGAAATAATAAAATCTTGTGTGAAATCAATTCTCGCATCCTCGAATATCCATGCAGATATCAAACCTAAAAAACCGCATACAAGAAATTGAACATACGTAAGTTGAAGTTTATCTGGTTCAACGGATGCAAAATCGAGATAGACGATATAAAAAGCAAACATTAAGGCACAGCCAAGCGTCAGCGCATCACCTATATTAAACGTGGAACCTTCGGGTGAAGTGAGTAGATAAAGTCCAACCGCTGAGCAAATAACCCCGACAATGTTGCCGTAGCGAAGCGGCTTACGAACCATTTTCAGCAAATGCTGGACGGAATAATGTACAATAGGTGTGAGAACAACAAGTAATCCAGTAAAGAAAGCCGACTTGGACGCAGTGGTGAATTGCAACCCAACCGTCTGAAGGGCAAATCCAATAAAAAGAAACAAGCCAAGAACTGAACCCTTGAGATAAGTTGAAATCGGTATTACTGTTACACGATTGTAATAAAATACTAATATAATCGCAGCAGCGAGAAAAAACCGAAGTGCTGTGTAAACAAGTGGAGTACAATGATCGAGCAAGCTTTTACTAATAACAAAAGTGCTGCCCCAAATTACAGTAACAGCTAAAATATATATTTCCGCCCGACGTTGAGTTGACAAGGTATCAGTTATTTGTTAATTAATTTAAAAAAGCGTGGAGCATTTGGCTGTGAACAATGAGCTTTAAAGTTAGAGACGGAGACCGCATATCTTAGATCACAACTCATTTCCAAATTTCCCCAGTTTCATATTTTTCGAAGAGTTTTCCCCAATGAGTTGATTTTTTCCATTGCTCGAATACCTTTCGATCTTTAAGGGGCCAACGATAGTAATCATGGTAAAGTTCAGAACCGAGAACGAAAAGGTGTACCATCGGTGTATGGAAAAAGATTTTTTGTAATCCTCGAAGCGGACCAAACCAAGCTAAATTACCGAATAAACTCACGGCATTATTACCAACCCTAAATCCCCAAGATTCATTTGAAATATCACTCCCAACAATTTCAATATCTCGTACATCTCCGACTCCTAACTTATCTTGATGAGCAATATTTATATATCCAATGCTCATCGGATCAAAACCCATCATCTTCGCAGCAACTGCATCGATAGCAACTTGGTCGGTACTTGCCAACATGTAATCTTTCACAACGGGAATCATCGTTCGCGGACCGGGGCCATTTCCAACGGTCGTTCCATCCATAACCGCAAAGATACCCGAATGAATTTCTTTCTGAATTGCTAACAAATCGACTAAGGTATTATGTATCCAACTATGTGTATAATATCTTTTCGTGTTTAACAAACCACCAAATGCATTTTTCATCGCACCAGTAGTCGTCGTATAAATATGACACTTTACCGTTGGAAGATGTATAATATTCTTTCCAAAAAAATAGTCAGGGATCCTGATTCCTTCGGGATAAATTTTGTGAAGTACATGCATACGGGCTTGGGGAGAATAGATAACCCACTTCATATCTTCATCTTTAAAATTATAAAGAACCGGAATATCATACCGCTTGAAGATTGGAAGGTAGTTGTTTAAATCTTCACCTTTAAAAGCATTTGTTACGACAGTTTTATTTTGTACGCAGACAATATTGTTAAAACCAATATCTCTTAAAGCAAGGATCGTTCCTTCCATCTGCCATGGAGTTGTATTAGCTGCAGGGAATGGAAAATGCCACGAGATGTTATCCTTCAATATTGTAATAGTATTCTTTGCCAATACATCTTGGGCTCCAGACATTTTTATTAATCTGTTAATATCATCTAAAACTGTTTCAGGCTTAATTTTTAAAATCGCAACTTTTAATTTTGCCATAGGCTCACCTTCCGTAAATAATAATAGTAACAACAACAATCCACAAAACAATAGTAAGGAGCAAAGGTAAATCAGTTAACGCTAATTTGGTGGGATTACCACCTTCTTCTTTTTTATGAACGAGATATAGATATCTAAAAATTCCATACAACACAAAAGGAACTGTATAAATGAGATGTGTGGTACCAAACTTTTTCACTGTTTCTTCTGAAATCGTATAAAGTGCATATGACATTACAGTAGTTGCTGTAACAATCCCAATCATCTGATCAAGAAAGTACGGGCTGTAATGTTGCAATACAGAGCGATGGCTATTTGCATGAACATCAAGTACAATTAACTCATGTCTTCGCTTACTGAACCCTAAAAATAACGAAAGTAAAATTGTACAAATGATAAGCCACTCCGATGTAGGTACACCAATTAGTACTGCTCCAGCTATAACCCGGAGAACAAATCCTGTTGCAATTGTCATAACATCAAGGATAACAATACTTTTCAATTGATATGTGTACCAAATATTTAGAACGATATAGATAAGCAATACGATACCAAAATTCGTTCCCAGTTGAAATGCGCCGATCAAACCAACTAAAATTAGAATGAAAGAAAATATTATCGCTATTTTAATCGATAATAATCCTGCTGGCAAAGGACGATTCGACTTAACCGGATGAAGCTTATCTTTTTCAAGATCGATAACATCATTAAAAAGGTAAACACCACTTACCGATAGTGAAAATAGTATAAAACCTCCAATTGTGAGAAACAGGTCATCTAACCTAAAAAGATGGGCGGAAAAAATGAGAGCGGCAAAAATAAATAAGTTTTTAATCCATTGCTGGATCCTCATCGAAGATACAATATAACCAAAAGCGTTCTGCATCATCAAAATACCGCAGGTTCTTCATAAATTCCGAATACTTCGGTAAGAGTATTACACATCTCCCCGAGTGTAATGTATGCCTTTGTACACTCGATGAGCGGTGGCATTAAGTTCTTTCCATCTTCTGCCGACCTACGCAAGTTATCTATTGTTTCAATCACTTTCTCCTTATTACGGCTCGCCCGAACTTCCGCAATTCGCTCCCGTTGCTTGATTTCGACTTCAGGGGAAATAAAAAGAATAGGAATTTCGATTTTTTCATTCTCTTTGATATAATCGTTCATCCCCACTATGATCTTCTCTTTCTTATCCAATTCTATTTGGTAACAATAAGCAGCATCTGCAATCTCGCGCTGAAAAAATCCCGCTTCGATAGCCGGGATCACACCGCCGAGAGCATCAATCTTTTCAAAATATGCTTCTGCCTCTTTTTCCATCTTATCAGTTAATGCCTCAACAAAATAACTGCCCCCGAGCGGGTCAATAGTGTTAGTTATCCCGATCTCATGTGCAATAATTTGTTGAGTACGAAGTGCGATCATAACAGCTTTCTCTGATGGAAGAGCTAAGGTCTCATCCATTGAATTTGTATGTAGAGATTGAGTACCACCGAGAACACCCGCAAGTGCCTGATATGCGGTTCTAACAATATTATTTTCCGGCTGCTGAGCTGTTAAAGTACATCCAGCCGTTTGTGTATGAAAGCGTAATATCCACGTCCGAGGATTCTTAGCTCCATATTTATCACGCATCCGCTTGGCATATATACGCCGAGCTGCACGGAATTTTGCGATCTCTTCAAAAAAATCGAGATGTGAATTGAAAAAAAATGATAGTCGGGGCGCAAACTCATCCACATCTAAACCCTTTGCTATGCCTGCTTCAACATAAGCAAATCCATCAGCTAATGTAAATGCAAGCTCCTGAACGGCAGTTGCTCCTGCTTCACGGATATGATATCCACTTACAGAAATCGGATTCCATTGCGGCATCTCCCGAGTACAGTACTCGAACATATCTGTAATAATCCTCATCGATGGTTTAGGAGGATATATCCATTCCTTCTGCGCGATATATTCTTTTAGAATATCAGCTTGAATCGTTCCACGTAATTGATTAGGTTTAGCACCTTGTTTTAGTGCGACAACAAGATAAAATGCAAGCAGCATCGCTGCCGGTGCATTAATTGTCATTGAGGTAGAAACATCAGATAATTTAATTCCTTTAAAAAGAATTTCCATATCGGCAAGCGAGCTAATCGATACACCACAAATCCCGACTTCACCTTTTGATTGCGGATCGTCTGCATCTCTTCCCATCAATGTTGGTAAATCAAATGCAACAGATAAACCAGTTTGACCATGGTTTAGAAGGTAATGATAACGTTTGTTAGTATCTTCGGGAGTACCAAATCCCGCAAACTGCCGCATCGTCCATAACCGACCTCGATACATATTGTAATGGATACCGCGTGTATATGGAAACTCACCGGGAAAGCCAATGTCAGTCAAATAATTGATGTGTGCGATATCATCAGGTGTATAAAGCATCTCAATCGGCTCGCCTGATACTGTTGTGAATTTTAAAGGTAGACTTTTAACCTCACCAGTTTTTTCCCTCCAAGATTTTTTTGAAGATTTTATCGCATCTAGTTCATTCGTATCCATTTTGAACCCCACAGAGATTCATTAATATTCAATTTAATCATGTAAATCATGGTCAAAGATACGAATAATAGGGTACTTTTCAAAAAGAAGATAATTGACTAACCTGTAGTGTCACCTTGTGAAGTTTCTAATGTAGGAATTTGTTAGTAACTTGGAGAAAGTTCTCTTATAAACTAAGGGCTGACCTTTCGATGGATATTCATCCCTTCTCGATCAGCCCTTGGTGGATTAGTGAAGAATTATTATGACCTACCCTAAGCAGCAAGACGAGCTCGCCTTCTCAGAAACCACTTGTAATCGATGGAGTGAAAATTCTATTCCTTGGATCGTGTGTTATAATATCAATATTTAAGAATGCATATATCAATAAACAACAACGATTAGAAATATGGAAAGAAAGAAATTATTTTTCTATCAACTTGATAAGCAATTGTTAACATTAGCTTAATATATCAAGCTTTATTTAGGAAGATTGCATTGGTGTTTGTGATGGACTCTGTTTGACCATTTCTTCATTTTCGGCAATCCCAAGACCGATTCTGTATAATAAAGGTATTTTGAATTCCATGCTCGAATCAACCGTCCTCCCTAACGGAGATAACAAGCCAGTATCATAAACAGATCGAATCCCTTCATCTCCATTTGGTGACAAGTTCTCGAAAAGTTTATTAAGTTCATCCCTTGTAAATTTTACCTTTGGGCTACCTCGAAACGCATCAAAATGTTTCGATAAATGGGGGAACTCAGAATATAAATATGTATCACATCGATAAATCGATAGAGCGGCCAGAGCTTCCTTCATCGCAGCGGCACTAATTATTCTTGCCGATCGATGTTCTTTCTCCTTTCGATTGATTTCTAATTGCTTTTCGACAGCAAGGTTTCCCAAGTGGATTTGTTCTCGAGGGTAAACATGACCCCTGCCATCCGATAAATGAGATAACATCCATGCATGGACGAATGGTTGAAGACCATCTTGATTGTTTTCATCATTTATAGTTGATTCAAATAGTACGTAAAATAATCTCAGCACATCATCGTCCGTTCCCTCGATGACATCTGAAATACTAACGGATTCATCTGTTTGTTCTTCACAATATTCCCGAACAATTTCTTCAGCTACTGCGCGAGATACAAGAAGCTTAAGGAGCAGTGGTTCAGTCCATTTCATCTCACTTGAATAACTAACGAGATGCGATTTATTAACAATCCGTAATTGTCGATAAATATCTGATCGTAAAAATATTTTAAAATGAATATTTTTAAAGCGATTACTTTGTTCGATTAGGAGCTGAACCAAACCAGTTATAGACGATTTCAATTTTTCAAAATCATCTATGAACAATAAATCAAGCTTATCGAGCATAATCCATGCGAGTGTATTTGTTCCCTGAAGTACTGTATCAATATGATCAAGGACCGATGTAACGCTCGTTCCTGTTTTATGTTTGAAATCACCAGCAAGTATTTTTGGAATTGCATCACCCCCTAATGGTTGATCCCGCAATGATGGTTTAACTAACTGCATTACTCTTTGTTTCAATTTCCCAAGTGTACGCTTTTCATTAACGAGGCCCAAATCATCAACTACCTGTAGAATAATCTTGAATGATTCTTTTACTTTAGGATTTTTATTTTTCGTAACCATCTCATGGATTTTTGGATCATCGACTATTGCAGTAACGGTTTTTAGACCCACAATCATGAGCCAGAAGTATCGGAAATCATCAACCGAATCTGATCTGATATCTCTAAATTCATTACCGTAAATATATTCTTCATTATAAAGTCCGTACACCGGGATCGGAAAAATATCCTCATAACCTTTGGGAAAAAGTGTTCTTAGTTTTTCTTTGTCGGTGCACAACAAACGAAATGCGGCACTTTTCCCGGATCCTTTACTTCCTAACACAAGCGAATGTTGAGGTAAAAGAATTTGCCTGAGCATATCTGTTCCGATAAAACAATTCTCGAATCGATTATCGGATTCAGCGTCTACCCGACCGAAATTTAAAACTGACAATACTTGTTGATGATCCATTTTTCTTATCTATTTTTTTTAACAACTTAATATAATCTTTTCTTTAAGATTTTCATATTCTGGGATCCATTTGAATTATACAGTACGGAAAAGACTTATTGGATGCATAACTTGCATGTTTAATCCATACTTTTTTATTCCATACTGTAGCTGCAGATGGCATCCAGGATTTGCAGTAACAACGATATCAGCACCAGTGGATTCGAGATTTTTTATTTTTCGATTCAGAATTTTCATCGAATCGTCATAACGAACAACATTATAAATACCGGCACTTCCACAGCACCATGTTGCTTCGGGAAGCTCAATAAATTCGATTCCAGGTATTAATTGAATTAATTCTCTCGGCTGCCGACTAATTTTTTGTGCATGAACAAGGTGACATGCTTCGTGGTAAGTTACCTTTTTGTTCACAGATACAAGAGGCATAGTCAATCCAACTTCAGAAAGGAATTCGGTGATCTCTTTTACCTTTTGTGAAAATATTTTTGCCCGTTCCGCATATTCTTCGTCCTCAGCAAATATCCGCGAATATTCTTTCATGAACGCACTGCATCCGGCAGAATCGACTACAAGAGTATCGTATTGATATTTCTCGAAGACTTCAATATTTTTTTGTGCAAGAAATTTTGCCGAATCGATCTCTCCGTTGTGTGCATGAAGTGAGCCACAACATACTTGCCCTGTTGGTATGATAACTTCAAAACCGTTTTTTACGAGTACATAAATAGCATCGCGATGAATATCACTGAAAGCAACATTCATGATACATCCGGAAAGGAAAGCTACCCTACCCCGAATGTTGCTTATTAGTCGAATAACTTCTGGATATTCTTCGTCAAAAAAATTGTCTTGTACCTTTGGTAATAATTGATGTTGTTCATGCAGTTTATCCGAGAATAGTCTTAACAAACCAGATTCTTTTATCGCCCCCTCCAAGCCGCTGCGTTGATAGATACGTAGGATTCTCGCCGCTATTTTTGTTCTCTTTTGTGAGGGTAATATCTTGTTAAGGAAAATCTTTTTAAGATACTTCAGTGTAAACGATTCCAACTTGTTTTCTGAAATCATATTCCGGGATTCTTCGATTAATTCGCCAAAACGAACACCTGCGGGGCATGCTGTCTCACACGCCCGACAATCGAGACAGAAATACATTTCATTTACGAAGCTTTTTGAAAGAGCTAATTCATGGTTTTGTACAGAATGGATAAGCTGAATTCTGCCCCTCGGCGAAGACTCCTCTCGAAGATTGAGATCATATGTAGGGCAGGATGGCAAACAAAGTCCACACTGGAGACATTTGTTGTAAATATCATCGAGATGTTGTTGTAGAGGTTCTTTCATCGCCATTTCGTTTTTCTAAGAAATGGAAAGAGTACGGCTCCTACAACGAATCCGCCAATATGTGCCCACCAGGCAACACCACCCGCATCGGCAGCAATACCGAGTGAAAACATCCCGCTTATTATTTGTATTATGAACCAAAATCCTAAAAAAAGAAAAGCTGGTAACTCAACAATTTGAAAGAAATATATTATTGGAACAAGCGTTACAACTTTTGAATGAGGAAACATAAAGACATAGGCACCCATCACACCAGCAATAGCACCGCTTGCTCCTACCATAGGTATTTCAGATTCGGGAAACATATAAATTTGTGTGAATGCCGCAGCTAAACCTGCAGCAATATAAAAAATAAAATATTTTAGATGTCCGAATCTATCCTCGACATTGTCACCAAAAATATGAAGAAACAAAACATTGCCAATCAGATGCATCCACCCGCCGTGAAGAAACATTGAAGAAAATAATGGGAGGATTGTATCTATTCCAATTTGCATGGAATTGATATCATTGGTAAAATAGTAAGGAACGATACCGAATTGAAAAATGAATTTATCCATCCGCGCTCCCAACGAAACTTCAAAGAGAAAAACAAAAACATTCACTGCAATCAATGCATAATTTACAATCGGTATCGTGTGAGATGGGGTGGAATCACGAAGGGGAATCATTGCTTACCAGTGAGAGGATCTGTTAAATATGTTTCGATAACCATTTCATTATATCATTTAAACTCTCTTCATCGATTTGATGATCCATTTCGTACTCGCGATACGTCACGTCTGCTCTAGCTTTTTCTAAAAGTTCCTTAGCACGCTTCGCAAATGCAATCGGAATAACAGAATCATACTTCCCATGGGCTACAAAAAAAGGTTTCCCTTTAATTTTATCCCATTCAAATTTTAAATCTATGTTTTCAGGAATAAGTCCGCTGTTAGCAATCACACCCTTAACCATGTCAGAATGTGCCAGAGTAACGACAAACGACATAATAGCACCCATGCTAAATCCAAATAGAAATATTTTTTCAGGGTCTATAGGATAACCCTTTTTCACATCCTCAATGAATCTCATTACCTTGTCATAACTTTCCCTGAACATCTTCGGTTCTGGCTTGCCGATATCGATAATATCATACCAAGTGTATCCGCCGCTAAAAGCAAATTGGAACGGCGCACGTACACTAATTATAAACAACCGTTCATCAAGATATTTTGATAGTTCGAAAAGATCATGTTCATCAGCTCCCCGACCATGCAGCATTATCAAAGCTGGTGGTTTTCCGGCTGAGCGCATTCGGGGCGATAGAATTTTATGGACGAGACTAGTATGGATAAGATTCATATAAGATTTTGGATTTTAGATTTCGGATTTAAGGTTCACAATATTTTTAGCAACTATCAAGACAATTCAATATACTCTTCGCTCACAACCACGCAACTTCCTCAAACTTCTTAATTTGCTCTCGCTCTGTTGGCAGTAATCCTTCACATTTTGGTTTCAAGTCGAAAATTTTTCCCGGGTTCATAATGCCGTTTGGATCCATCATTTTTTTGAGTGTTCTCATCATGATCATTGAAGGGGAGCCCACCATTTTTTCGAGCAAACGTTTCTTGTAGAGTCCTACACCGTGTTCACCTGTTATCGTTCCACCTAATTCGATAGCCGATTCCTCAACTTCAATAATCGATTTCTCAGCCCGTGCAAAATTCGCTTTATCCCGTTTATCGGTCATATAATTCGGATGAAGATTCCCATCGCCGGCATGACCGAATGTGCCAATACGAATATCGTTTTTCCTGCCAATCTCACTGATTCTCTCAACTAATCGTGCTATTTCAGAACGCGGTACTGCTACATCTTCAGTTAGTGTCGTTGGCGTTGCTCGTGCCAGTGACGCATACGCCGAACGCCGTGCAGTTTTCAGCTTGATCGATTCTTGTTCACCTTCAGCAACTTTGATTGCAGTCGCATTGTTTTTCTTGCAAATCTCACTTATAAGTAAAGCATCGTCATCAACGACAGCGTTCTTTCCATCGAGTTCGATTAAAAGAATCGCTGCCGTCTCAACCGGTAAACCGATATGTGTATAATCTTCAATGCAACGGATTGTTGTGTTGTCAAGAAATTCTACCATCGAAGGAGTAACCTTAGCGGTGATAATTGCTGATACAGTTTTTGCAGCATCATCCATAGTCGGGAAAAATGCAAGAAATGTCCGTGAAGTTTCCGGTTTGGGAATAATCTTCAGTAAAATTTTCGTGAATATACCAAGCGTTCCTTCCGATCCGATAAGAATATCTTTCAAATTATACCCTGCTACATCCTTCACCGACTTGCCGCCAGTATGCAAAATCTCTCCGGTTGGTAAAACGACTTCCATTCCAAGTACATAGTTTTTTGTAACACCATATTTCAATCCACGCAAACCACCGGCATTCTCGGCAACATTCCCGCCTATTGTTGATATGCTTGCACTTCCCGGATCAGGTGGATAAATAAAACCATATTTCTCAACCTCCGCTTGGAGATTTGCAGTGATCACTCCCGGTTCAACCCATACGGATAAATTTTCCTCATCGATTTCGATAATGCGGTTCCAGTGGTTTGTTAAAAGTATAATTGAATTTTCTGTTGGAAGTGTTCCGCCACTTAAACCCGTTCCAGAACCTCTCGGGATAATTGCTATCTTCTCTTGATTCGCAATCCTTACAATCTCTGAAATTTGCTGCGGTGTCGATGGACGTAACACTAAATCTGGTAACGGTGCATTGATTGGTGAAGAATCGTACGAATAAACAAGCCGTGACTCTGGAGAATCAAGTACATTCTCACTCCCTATGAGTTCCCGAAGTTTTTTTACGGTGCTTTTTGTAATCATTCCGGGATTAAATACTCCTTCCTACCGCCATCGCCACCGCTTTAATTTCTAACATTAATTTCTGGAATGAACTCGGTTTTAACGATTGTTCGCCATCGGAGAATGCATCAGGGGGATTTGGATGAACTTCAATAAGTAATCCATCGGCACCAGCCGCGATTGCTGCACGACTCATTGGCAAAACTAAATCATATCTTCCTGTTCCATGGCTCGGATCAACAATAATCGGGAGATGTGAAAGTAGTTTTACTGCCGGTACGATGTTCAGATCAAGTGTATTCCTTGTATACTCTACGAACGTTCGAATTCCTCGTTCACATAAAACAACCTGATCATTTCCACCAGAGAGTATATATTCTGCACTCATTAGGAACTCATTCAGTGTAGCAGAATAATTCCTCTTCAACAATACTGGCTTCCTGATTTTAGAAATTACTCGAAGCAATTTCGTGTTGTGCATATTCCGAGCACCTATCTGAAGCATATCCGCATACTCAGCTACCAATTCGACTTCATTCGATTCCATAACTTCCGTTACAATACCAAGACCCGTTTTTTCCCGTGCTTTTGAAAGAAGCATTAAACCATTTTCACCTAATCCTTGAAAATTATAAGGGCTCGTCCGTGGTTTATAAGCACCCCCGCGTAACAAAGCAGCACCCGCTGATTTCACAGCTTGGGCAGTTGCCAGCACCTGTTCTTCTGATTCAACAGAACATGGACCCGCAACAACCACTATTTTTTCACTACCTATTTTAACTCCATTAACCGTTACTACACTATTCTCTGGTTTGAAATCTCTACTAACAAGTTTATATGGCTTGAGGATTGGGATAACATTTTCAACATGTGGAAGAAGTGAAAACTGTTCCTTTTTAAAAAGTCGCTCGTCACCGATAACGCCGATGATAGTCCGTTCGACACCCTTTGAAAGATGTGCTTCAAAACCGAGCTCTTGTATCCGTTCAATAACATGCTGTATATCAGCATCACTCGCACGAGATTCCATTACTATAATCATATCCGTTAAAGATACGAAATTTTGATGAAAATAGGTAATATTACACAATCCTAACTAACCAATAATTCCTCGCACCTTTTCTCAAAACAATGAATTTTCCATGAAACGCATCCTCAAGAATAATTTTCCTGCCAACATCGGTAACCCGAACATTCTCAAGGTAAATTCCACCACCCTGAATCGCTCGTCGGGATTCTCCTTTGGATTTTGTTACACCAGCCATTACCATCAAATCAACCAACGGCAGACCATTCGCTTCGAGGTGAGCTTTTTGAATTTCAGTAGAGGGAACATCACAAAAAATATCGAGAAGCTCAGAATCGCTAACGCCTGTAATCTCACCACCAAAAAATATTTTAGATGCTTTCATCGCTTGTGCAAGGGCTGTTTCACCATGCAGCATTCGTGTAACTTCTTCCGCAAGCTTAATCTGACATTCACGCTTTTCGGGATGTGATTCCGCGGATATCTTCAATTCTTTTATTTCTTCTTCATTTAAAATTGTAAAGAACTTCAGATAAGTAATAACATCTTTGTCATCAGTGTTAAACCAGTACTGATAGAATCTGTATGGCGATGTAAGCTCTGGATCGAGCCAAATTGTACCGCTTTCTGATTTTCCAAACTTAACACCCGAAGATGTTGTAATCAATGGAAACACAATTGCATGCACCTCTGCACTTCTCAATCTGCGAATAAGATCAATACCAGAAGTGATATTTCCCCACTGATCGCTTCCACCCATTTGGAGTGTGCATCGGTATTTGTCGTACAACATTAAAAAATCATACGATTGCAAAAGCAAGTAACTGAATTCGGTAAACGACATACCTTGCTCTTGTTCGAGACGAGATTTCACAGATTCTTTTGAAAGCATTTCATTAATAGAAAAATATTTTCCAACATCGCGTAAGAATTCCATCATCGAAATCTTTGTAAGCCAATCTGCGTTGTTCACGAGTTTCGCAGGGTTGTTTTTTGCGTTGAAATCTAAAAAATGTGAAAGCTGTTTCTTGATTCCCACAAGGTTTGCCTCAAGCTCTTCGAGTGAAAGCAGTTTTCGCTCCTGAGTTTTTCCACTCGGATCGCCAACCATCCCGGTTCCTCCACCCGCAATTGCTATCGGAACATGTCCACACCTCTGGAAGTGCATAAGCCCCATAATTGGAAGCAAGGAACCGACGTGTAAACTGGATGCTGTCGGGTCAAAACCGATGTACGCAGTTACATGATTCTCAAGAACATGTTTTTCAACACCGGGTGTGAATGAATGGATAAATCCGCGCCACTCTAATTCCTTGAAAATATTTTGCATTGGTTTTCCATAATGTTCAATTTATTTAAAAACAAATTACTATCTTATAATCGAAAAAACAAATTAAAGCTTGAAATTTAGAGATGAATAAATTATCTTTATCTTTATGCCGCTTAGAAACGACGAACCTAAATATCCCGCGAAGAAATTACTTCTGATAGGTATCCCCGCATTTTTTCTTGCGGTTCTGATTTCGACAGTTACCCACGAATATGCGCATATCGTTGTTAACAAATTCGCATGCAACGGAACAGAAGCCGGTTTTGGCATCTCGTACATAGAGATATCTGATATGAAATTGAACTGCCCATTCGCTGCGGTGGCAGGACCCGCATGGACATTCCTACTGGCGCTGGCTTCGTTCGCCTATTACTTGCACCATCCCTGTAATCTATTTGCCGGTGCTATGGCTTTTGTCAATGCAAGTTCCCGCATACCGGAAACTGTTACAGTTTTTTTCCAGCTTCTCCTCCATAATAAAACAACTTTAATCGTTGATGAAAGTCTAGCTCTCTCTCTTTTTAGGCTGAAAGACCCAACGGTCTCAATCGTTTTTATGTGTTTCTTCTCGATCATAATAGTCTTTCTAACCTTAACAATTATAAACGATACAAAAACGATTTCACGGAAATGGTTAGTAGCTTTGGTTCTATTTGTCGCACTAATACCATTGAAATATTTGATATCAATCGTCGTTATTCCCTTATTTGATTAACAGCATCTTTTTCATATCACTAAAGATTTCCTTTTTACTTTTAGCCGTCAATCGGTAGAAATAAATTCCGCTAACGAGATTTTCCACATTAAGTTTTTGTTCATATTGACCCGCAGCAAACTCTTCATTGTCGAAAACCGTGAACAATTCTCTTCCAAGAATATCATGGATTTTTAGTGTAACCATAGCTTCGTCTGGTAAAGTAAATCTGATTGTTGCCGTTGGATTGAATGGGTTCGGATAGTTTTGACTAAGAATAAATTCCTTCGGCAAAACTTGCGTCTCAGCCGGGACCTCTCCCGGTGGTGGTGGTGGAACTTCCATAGTCGGCACGATTTTGATTTGTTTATTAGATGCTATAGTACTACCATTATGTGTGAGGAAAAATTGTCCAGAACGATTGACCTTTACCCAATATGAACTTCCCGGTCTAATTGTGTCGGTTACAACGTAGGAACCATTATACCCGAAGAATGATGAAGTCACTATACCCGATGGTTGTGAGGATATATCTGCAATTGCGATTGGCTTAGAAAGAGAACCAATCAAATTCCAACCTTCAGAAACATCGACAGTATCATTGAATAATGGGAACCCCATCATGTTAATATTTTCGGGAGATGAAAACTTCAGCCAGTAACCAACACCATCTTGAAGCGTGTCTTTAGAAATATATATATCTTTATACATAAACGCTTGAGATATTGCCGTAGGGAATAAGGTGCTTTTTCTGAAATCCACAACACATACCGGAACAGAAATTAGATTCCATCGAGGTGAGACAAGAAGATCAATTAAAACCACAGAATCTCCGATAGTAAAATTTCCATCACTGACATCGAAAATGCTCGGATTGTCAACACTTGCGATCCGTATGCGTGCCTGCATACTCACCGGTTCTATTACACTCCATAAAATAGAATCATCGTTTGGAATACTAACAAACAATGTTTCATACGTAGCACCTCCGTTTCTCGAGAGGCCAATACTCACGTTACCGGTAATGTAACTTGATGTCCATTGTATTTGCTGACTTGTTTCAACTTGCCAAGTCTCGCCACCATTAGGTGTGCTTATAATGATATTTGGTTGGACGATGTTAAAATTAGCATCGCTGACATCACTGACCGATGGAATTGACACAC
>CAYYIJ010000012.1:0-7913 GCA_964471945.1 uncultured Chlorobiaceae bacterium | reverse complement strand
CCCAAGTCTCACTTCCATTGGGTTCGGTAACAGTAATTGTCGGCTGGACGATGTTAAAATTAGCATCGCTGACATCACTGACCGATGGAATTGACACACTTGTTATCCGTATCAATGCTGTTGAAGAAATTGAACCTGTAACATTCCACAATTCAGTGCCGTCATTAGGTGTACTTGCAAAAAGTGTTTCGTATGTCAATCCACCATTGCGTGAAAGTTCAATCATAACGTTCCCCGGCAAATTGCTCGATGTCCATTGTATTGACTGATTAGCCCCGATTACCCAAGTCTCACTTCCATTGGGTTCGGTAACAGTAATTGTCGGCTGGACGATGTTAAAATTAGCATCGCTGACATCACTGACCGATGGAATTGACACACTTGTTATCCGTATCAATGCTGTTGAAGAAATTGAACCTGTAACATTCCACAATTCAGTGCCGTCATTAGGTGTACTTGCAAAGAGTGTTTCGTATGACGAACCAGCATCGCGAGAAAATTCAATCTTGACATCTCCCGGTAAATTGCTCGATGTCCATTGTATTGACTGATTAGTCCCGATTGCCCAAGTCTCGCTTCCATTAGGTGCGATAACAGTAATTGTCGGCTGGACGATGTTGAAATTAGCATCGCTACTGTCTCGAGTAGTGGGATCATCAACACTAAAAACACGAATGCGGGCAGTTGTTGTGGTAAAGCCCGTAACCAGCCACGATTCAGAGCCGTCATTCGCTGTGTTAGCGAAGAGTGGCTCAAATGTTGTCCCACCATCACGAGAAAGATCAATTTTCACATTCCCTGAAACACCACTTGAGGTCCATTGAATATTTTGATTCGAACCAATATGCCAAACCTCACCTCCGTTTGGAGATGTTACTGAAATACTTTTTAAAAGATAAGCTTGATAAGCCGAGCGGCCATGTGTCCCAACTCGTAGAATACGAACCCCGCCCGAATTGAAATAATCGAAATCAAGAGCCGGAACGTACGGGAAATTATTCCCCATTCGAATCCACGAAGCGCCATCGTTTGTTGAGCGATAAACACCCAGATCGTTTGCCGTGTATAGATTTGTATTATTAATAGGATCGATAAATAGGTCGCTGTGCGGAACATCTGGGAGATCGTTCGTAATGTTCGTCCAAGTGGAGCCGAGATTGATGCTACGATAGATTTTATTGCCCGCACTAAAACCAGAGCGAACAACAAATACTGTTTGTGCTTGTGTAGGATGAAAAACAACGCGGCTGATGTACTTTACCGTACCACCTATATTCGTAGTAATATTCGTCCATATCGTCCCACCATTAGATGAAACGTAGACGGGCGGATTTGTAGACCACTCACCCCCTACCAATATCATATTGTTTGGATCAACAGGACTCTGCGCCATAGCATTAATAGCAGCAGAAGTTACCGCACTACCTGTAAGCGCGCTCCATGAGCTACCGCCGTTCGTCGACCGCCATGGACGGTCTGTTGCTGTATAAATAGTTGAACTATTAGTAGGATGCATAAAAAATGGGGCAGTCCAAGCCCAGGGTTGCGAACCTGCACTCGGTTTAACACTCGCAAATGAATTATAATTCCCTCCTGTTGTACTCTTCAGCAGTCCCCCAACTTGCGTTGATGCGTAAACGATATTCGGATTATTATAATCATAAAAACATTCCATACCATCACCTGTGCTAACCAATGTCCAAGTTCCTACACCACCATTCGTTGTTTTATATATGCCATTATCTTGGGCACCACCCATGATAATATTTTGATTTGTGGTATGAGACGCTAAACGGTAGTACTGTATAGTTGGGAGTGTACTGTTAAGATTAATCCAAGTTGATCCACTATTTGTACTTCGATAAATACCACCGTCGCATCCGACATATCGATATGCGGAATTCGACGGGGCAAAGACCATATAATGGAAATCGACATGCATTGATTGATTCCAATAGTCTCCACCAACATAGCTGAAATTCACCCCACCATTTGTAGACCGACGAAGTTCAGCATCGCCGATATAGACCTCGTTAGCGTTATCCGGATTGACACTTAAAAGTAGGTCGTACCAACCTTGAGTACTTGAATAGGTTGGGCTAACCGCAGCCCACGATGAACCATCATCTGAGGATTTGTACAATGTCATTTGGTCTGTTGTTCCATTATAGATCAAGGCATAAATTGTTGATGGTAAGGAAGTTGGAAGAGCAATCTGAATTCTATCAATCGTCGTCGCGGAAGGTAAACCTGTTGTGATCTTTGTCCATGTCCATCCGTTATCAGTAGATCTGTAAAACCCTGCAGCAGCAACTCCCCCGCCTGTAGCACCATAAACACGATTAGCAACTGTGGGATGCAGAATAACATCGAAACCGTCATCCACGTTAAGTCTGCGTGTCCAGGTAATTCCCGCATCTGTGCTTCGCCAAAGACCTTCATTACCAGGGTATGCCCCATGCCAATATCCACTGCCAAGAGCAGCGAATAAATCATTCGAATTAGTTGGACTGACCCTGAGTGCACCAAAGTGTGTTGTGGAACCGAACCCATTGGTAATCTGAGTCCAGCTTGTACCTGCATCTGTTGATTTATATAATCCTTTACCTGCATAAATTGTTGAATTAAAATATCGCATTGATTCTCCAGCTCCTGCATAGACAATTTCTGGATTATTTTGATCAATAGATATAGCTCCAAATGTTAGTGAGGCAAGGTCAACTCCTACATCAAGCCATGAGGTTCCCCCATTGGTAGTTTTCCAGATACCACCAGCAGCCGCACCGATGTACACAATATTAGGATCGGTTGGATGTACTGCAATCGCTCGAACACGACCACTAACGATTCCCCATTGCGATGGGAATGTTGAGACAACACCTGTTGGACCAATGTTTGTCCATGTGAGCTGCATTGTTTCTACACCAAGCTTTTGAAATTTATATTTTTGTTCTTCTACCTCACGTGCACGCTCGATTGCCCCAGCAGGAATGGTATCTAATGGTAGTGCTCGTTGACGATAAAACCATTCAAACCGCTTGAAAGCATTTCTTTTACTAACTTTTTCGGGAATCATATCCCAGTAGGATTTTTCCTGATTATCATTGGGCTGAAGGGATTGGCTGATTGCTACATCTATTATTAGAATGGCTGTAACAACAATTGATATGATGAATAAATAAAATATTTTCATGGGGATATTATTGTTAAGATAATTTTTCATTATCTTTAATATATGAATAATAGTATGAAAAAAGAAGAAATTCGTTAAAAAAAAGGGTGAGCTTTTTAGCTCACCCTTTCGTGATATCTTCTCTACTTAAGGATCATTTTAGTAAAAGCATCTTCTTAACATCTGTGTAAGTTTTACCCTCACTCTGTGCTGTTACGCGATAGAAGTAAACACCACTAGTAAATTCATTCGCATCAAATTCATATATTTTATAACCAGCGTCCTGCTCTTCATCGATTAAAGTCTGTATTTCTTGACCAATCAAATTGAATATCTTGAGTGATACTTTTGAATGCACTGGTAAAGCATATTCAATTTTAGTTACAGGATTGAACGGGTTGGGATAATTTGGGAAAACAGCGAATTCTTTTGGTATTTGAGCGATTCTAAGTACGATCTCGTTCACACGTTTATCAGAGATAATCAATTCACCAGTTTCCGAACGAATAGTGTGACGGAAGCGTTTGCCACTTGGAACATCGCTAAGAATATATTGGTACTCTTTATCTATGTTGATATTCCAGCGAACCTTGAAAGGATATACAGCATCAGTAATTACAATTTTATAATCATGCTGTTTTTCATGAGGAGAATATACTTCAGCGATGCGCTGCGATTCGTATCGCACGTCGAAACATCCAACTGGTGGCAGCGGTGGAGCATCACCCAACGTTTTGAGTTCAACATCCCGTGTGAAAAAGATAGATTGCTTACTACCTTGATTATCTTCAAATTGTAACTTATTCATTCCTTCAAACACTTGTGTCATAGGTACGACACGTGCTAAGGATGATGATTGTGACTGTGATGTGATGACTAATTCGCCAACTTCACTGACTTTCACCCAATATCCGTTCCCAGGTAAAAGTAAATCGGTAAAGAAGTATCCACCATTGTATCCAAAAAATGGTGATTTGATTTCAGTTCCTTGTGGAATAATATCAGATACATTAACAGGCACCGATAAGGCGCCAATGATATTCCAATCACTTTGAACATCTACAATTTTATCTAAAATATTGAAGCCAGTAAATGTGATATTTTGCGGCGAACCGAACTTCAACCAATATCCGCTGCCTATATCCATTTTATACTTTTGGTGATAACCAACATCTGCTGAATAAGCAAAAACAAATGGGGTATTGGCAGATCGATACTGAACTCTGACACTATCATTAGGAACTTCAACGGGTAGTGAGACCATATTCCATCCTGCTTGCAGAGTGACCTGAACATTTTGGATTGCATTACCTAAGACTTGAACTGTATCGGGGGATCCTATGGCGTTATGAATAAAAATAATATTACCAGTTTTAATCCCCGTTGATGCCGGCATAAAAGTGATATAGAACCAACGACTTCCAGATCTAGCAATAGTCGCGCTCGATGGTGTTACAGTAAATTGTACATTGTCTGAATTAACTGAGGATATTGACAAAGTTCTCAGACCATTATTAGTTACACTGACACGAAGAGTTTTCGAAGCTCCCAGACGAACTGATCCAAAAGATTGAATACGCGGGAAAACCTCAAAACCATGAAAACCGATATTTAAACTAACAGGTACAACTATTGTATCTTGATCAATATCCGGATCATTACTCTCAATGTATATATTTGCATTATAGGTATCAGGATATAAATTGGTTGCATCAAATAATACATCCAAGTTCATCGATGATCCAATTGGCACAACACCTGCTAACGGTGTTACTACAAGCCAAGGTGGCGCCAGACTGAACTCAATTGCATAATTACCTTTTACGATAGTAGGACTTATAAATAAATTCCCAGAACCTCCATTCCCCATACCCATCGTTTGATCTGGACTTTCTATTCCCATACTTACTGGATCATCAGGCGCTATTAAATATTGAAATCTGATTTTATTCGAACTCTCATAAAATATTATTTCGAACGTCTTATTATTACCACCGCCAAAGTTGGGAATATTATTATACTCAACAATAAAATATCTGGTTGGTGCAGTACCGAAAGTTTTATATCGAATATAATTACCGCTAGGGGGGTTTAAATCCCTTGCAAATGGCGCAATTGCTCCTGCAAAATTATGGAATTCCCAATCAAGTGAGGGAATTGTCCATGGATACATAAAGTCATAGTCGTTAAAACTTACCCATCCATTTGACATGATATTTACCGTGTTAAAAACAGTTCCATAATAGTTGAAGTTAAATCCAAGTGGTATTCCAGTTATCCAATCATCATCTGACAAGTATATAGGAGTTCCAGAGCTAACATCAATCCAACTAAACACGGGGCCACCAGGTTCATCACTATCTTTCCAAAGGTAGCCATACTGATCCGGCCCACCGCCTGACATCAACATAGGTGGATAGGTACGAGTATCAACTTCACCTTTTTTAATCTCTATGAACTCTACTTTTCGAGAATTATTCTTATCATCGGATTTTAAAGGAGATAAGGGTTGTTGAATCTCAATCCAACCGTTAAAACTTAAACTACTTTCACCTGTATTGCTAATGGTTAATATTTTGCTTGCTTGTTGCCCGGGATTTAAGGTCGTATCTAATGATGTTGGTGTAACAACAATGTTCGGGGGCAAATCCCCTACTCCAACTAAACCAACTTCCAATGCCCCCTCATCGGGATCATCACTTGTAATTGTTAACATCCCTAATCGCTCCCCAACAACACTCGGTGTGAATGTTACTATTACATCCTGATACTTGCTCGGATTCAAACTAAAATTCGTTATGCTGACAGTGTAATCACTATTATCGGATACAATATTACTCACATTTAGTACATCCGTTCCAACATTCGATACTCTAAGAGTCTCTCTTTTCGCTACTCCTATGAACACTGTATCATAATCAAATGAGGTATCTGATAATGCGATATCTGGCACTCCTGTTACGTGCAAATATGCGTGTACGGGTACAGTTGGCTCATCAATGTCATTGCTGTTTACATTAAGAACTGCTTCATAATCTCCCCCATTCATACCTGTTGCATCAAACCTGACTGTTACATTAACCTCACTACCAGGGAGAACAATACCGCTTTTGGGATTTACTGTTAACCATGATGGTGTGTTTTGTACCGCTTTGAATGCATTTAACCGTCCTTGACTTACACATTTACCAGTAAGAGCCGGAATTGCATCTACAGATGTCAAAATAATATCTTTAACTTCTACACATCCCAACATCGAATTTAGCGACAATATCAATCCTGCTACACCCGATACATGCGGTGTCGCCATTGAAGTGCCACTTATCGTACCATAAGTATTACCAGGGAATGTGCTCATAATTGATGACCCCGGAGCTCCTAAATCCACACTCGTCGGTCCGTAATTACTGAAGTCTGATAAAAGATCACCAGATGTTGTTGATGCTACTGATATAATATTATCCAAGGTATATGAAGCAGGATAGTGTGGGTTAAAATCATTATTGTTACCATAATCATTACCAGCTGCCGCTATGAACAAATCATCCGCATTTCCCGCTGCCTCTATCGCATCATACATCGCCTGCGAATATCCTCCACCACCCCAACTGTTATTCGTCAATCGTACATTCATCATTGTCGCGTATTCTAATGCACTAATTGCATCGTCGATATATCCTCCTCCTCCAGAACCTAAAAATTTCAATCCCATGATCTTTGCAGACCAACACACTCCAACTACTCCGATTCCATTATTACCTACTGCTGCTATTGTACCAGAAACGTGGGTACCATGCCCGTTATCATCATATGGATTATTATCATTATTATAAAAATCCCATCCATTTATGTCATCTATGTAACCGTTTCCGTCATCATCTATTCCATTATTCGGAATTTCTCCGGGATTTATCCATACATTAGCAGTCAAATCCTGATGAGCTGGATCAATACCTGTATCAATCACTCCTATCAAAACATCGCCTCCTGTTGTTCTATCCCACGCCGCTGGGGCTTGTATTTTCTGCATCCCCCATAGTGATGCAAAATATGGATCATTTGGTATATTATCTACCGCTTTAACGATGTAGTTCGGCTCTATGTACTCAATCTGTGGATGATCTTTATATCGAGTAATTACTTCTGAAACTGAAGCTCCAGTTATATTCCACAACTCAGCACCAATAAGTTTAAAACGTTTTGCTACATTTGCACCTACATCTGCCCTCATCGTTGTTGCTTGAACCGATGTTGTACCTCTTTTAAATTTTACGATTACTTCGTTAGGTACATGCTCTGAACGCAGGAGTTCTTCAAGTGTTCTACTTAGAAATAATGGTTTAACATTTAACTTATCAGTTTGAGGTGTTTGATACATTTCAACAGATATATCGAAGATAAGATTACTTCCATCCGAATTAATATTTCGGATTGTAAGTGTTGTATCTTTTGTTTCTCCAGTAAACAATGCTATATCGAACGAAATAGGTTCTACTTCAATTTCAGGCGGCTCATCCCCAACTCCAATTAAGTCTACTTCCAACGTCCCTTCATCAGGATCATTGCTCGTAATCGTTAACGTCCCTAACCGCTCTCCAACAACACTCGGGGTGAATGTTACTACGACATTCTGAGACTCACTCGGATTCAAACTGAAATTTGTTGTACTGACAATGTAATCACTATTATCTGATACAATATTACTCACATTCAATACATCCGTTCCAACATTCGATACTCT
>CAYYIJ010000011.1:10941-40521 GCA_964471945.1 uncultured Chlorobiaceae bacterium | reverse complement strand
AGACGGGTCAAAATTGGTGGGAAATATGGGTCAAATTTGAATGGGAATTTACAATTTTACGTACTCTAATAATTATGACAACGATAAAATATCAAATTTTGCTTATTTTTTTATTCCCTTTTGCTAATTCATTGTCTCAGGATTGGGTTAAGATAATACCTAAGTTCTCAACGGGTGATACCACATATGATATTTCAGAGGGAGTGTTTGTGAGCCGAGATATTGGATGGGTCATTCCTAGATATAAAGATACAACTTATATATTTAAAACAACCGATGGTGGATACAATTGGATATTACAAAAAAGAATTGATTATCTCGTTCACACTACACTTTTTGCACTTGATTCTCTTCATTGTTGGGCACTTGGCAGTGTAGGAGGAATTATCTTTACCACAAACGGCGGTGATGATTGGAATATTTCTGGTACACCGCCGTGGACAGGGTGGGATTTTTCCGCATTGTTTTTCTTCAACCTCCTAGAAGGAATAATAGCCAATCAATTTCGGTGGCAGACCACAGACGGAGGGCAAAATTGGACTGCGTTGGATACATCTAAACTTTTATGTGCAACCGATATGACATTTATCGGACGGAAACATGGTTGGATTGTCTGCGAAAGCAACACTTGGGCGACTGATGGGGGCCTAATTGCTGCTTCTAACGATAGCGGCCGTACCTGGGAGTTGCAGGGAGATACATTATTTATTCCGATCATGAACGCTGTGTGGTTTGTAGATACTTTGAAAGGGTTTGCAGTCGGCACGAATGTGACGTTTAGTACTGGGTTCATCTATTCTACAACAGATGGTGGAACTATATGGAGTTGGAAGCAAATTTTGGGTGGTGGAGTTTTTTCTGACGTTGGATTTCTTAACAAAGATCAGGGTTGGATTAGTGGATATCAGGGACGGGATACCGGCTATCAGGGTCTCATCTGGTCTACATCCGATCGGGGTGAACATTGGACAGTATATGAGACTGGCATCAGTGTACGACTGGGGAATATTAGCGTCTTACCTTTCGAAAACGCAGTTTATGTTTTCGGTGAGAACAATACGTTATTTCGAACGGATCTCACGACAGATCTTCTTAGTCCTTCTAACAGGCCGCTACTCTTTAAACTCACCCAAAACTATCCCAACCCGTTCAACCTAACCTCAAAGATCAAGTATACTATTCCATTTCAAAGCCACGTGTGGTTGAAGATTTTTGATATCCAAGGTAGAGCAATAACAACCTTATTTGACGAGAACAAAGTAGCGGGTGAGTATGAATTCAATTGGAATGCGGAAGGATTGTCAAGCGGCGTATATTTGATCAGGTTAGAAACGAGAAATTTTAATTCAACCAAGAAGGCTGTGCTACTAAAATGAGTGTTAGTAGAAATCACGAGCGTGCACCTCCATAAGAATAGCCCTGAAGGCAATCTAACCCCGAAAAGTATTCCTCGCAAGAATAATTCCAAAGGTAGAATAACCTTCGAGGGCTTTTCTTTACTTAAGATAATTTACAATAATCAATTTATATTTTCAAATATTCAAAGACAAGGAGTCTAATTATGATACTTTCTAAAATACATAACATTGCATTCGCTCAGTGTCTTCTTATCCTCCTCTTTCTTGTATGGAATAATGGATTGAGCCAAGGACAAGTAAGATCTTTGTCGAATATAAATTCGAAAATCTACGATGGTCCACCCGATCAAGTTGCAAAGGAGTTTCTCCTTGAAAATCGGGAAATTTTTGGGATAAAGAAAAATCTCGAAGACATCGAGATTACAGAAATAAAGCGCAGCCCTGCTGCCCACCATATAGGATTTCTCCAGAAATACAGAGGAATTCCTGTATTTAGATCGGATATTGTTGTCAGTATCAATAATGAAAATCAGGTCTCAATGGTTGTTAGCGGGTATATGCCAGGCATCAACATTCCTCGAACTAGACCTACAATATTAGCAAGTTCAGCAGTAAACTCAGTTAGAAATGCCCTTAGGGCAAACGAAAGTACTCTCATTACACAACCATCCTCAGAACTCTACGTGTATAAGGATTCTCTTGATGTTTACCACCTCGCTTGGAAGATCAATTTTGTAGCACAAGACCCAATTGGCGACTGGCAAGCATTCGTTGACGCTCTAACGGGAGAAATACTCTCATTGGATGACATTAGTTTCCGGTATGTTAATGGAACAGGAAAAGTGTTCGATCCCGACCCTGTTTCGGCGTTGAGTAATGCTTCTTTGACCGATATGAATAATACAGATTATGCGGCTTTAGCCGGAGCTTATGATGTAGTGACACTGTATGATCTCAACGATGCCGTTGGGGGTGTTTATAAAGTGCAAGGACGTTATGCCCGCTCAGAAGATATTGAGGTACCTAATACAGCTATCGTTACTTCAACAACTGAACATGGATTTCAGTTTAATAGAAGTCAGCCTGGTTTTGAGGAGGTAAATGTGTACTATCATATCGATAAACATCGAAGGTACATCGGTGGCTTAGGTTTTTCCCCACAATGGTTCAGCAGCGATGCCATACGTTTTGATGCACATGGACTAAATGGTGCTGACAACTCACATTACGTCCCAAGTTCAAAATATCTTGCTTATGGTGATGGATGTGTAGATGATGCTGAAGACCAAGATGTTGTGTTGCATGAATATGGACATGCGCTTCACGATGTTTTATTAGGTGGTTCGGGTGGTCTGGGAGCAGCACCTCCACTTGGCGATCAACGAAAAATAAGCGAAGGTAGTGGTGACTATTTAGCAGTTAGTTATAGGCGAACAGTCTCATCATTTCAGCCCAACAAAGTGTTTCCCTGGGATGGAATCCCATCGTGTTGGCCCGCTCGTTTCTTGAACTCAACATACGTATACCCGACGAATTGGAGTGGGTTACATACGCCGGCAGGAATCCTTTGGGCTTCTACTATGATGGATGTTGAGAGCCAAGCTGGAATTGGAAGAGCTGTGTCCACCACCTTGCTTCTCTCCGCATTCCCTATGTAATTCCAACATCCATTGCGCCAATTCAGGTTAAAGCTGTTTTCCAAGCTGATCGCGATAAATATGCAAGTGCTCATTCGAGATCATTGGGAACCGTTTTTTACAATCGAGGTTTCTTTAACCAAGGACCTATAAATCCTCTTACAGGTCTTCCGGTACATCCAACCAACCTCGTTAGCGGAAATATCACGACTAATACTATGTGGTCCGATATTAAATGGGTTAATGGTAACGTAACGATCACGTCCGGTGTAACGGTCACAGTACCCGGAGACGCCTTTCTTTTTATTGGTAGTGGAAATAGAATCACAATTGCATCGGGAGGAAATCTTATCATCAACCCAGGCGCACGAGTGATCACTTACGATAACGATGCGGTAATTATTTCCCAGAATACTTCAACACTGTCCATTCCTGTAACTGCCGATTGGAATATGGTAAGTGTACCGCAAGTGGTTTCAAATTTCTCCAAACCAGCAGTTTATCCAAGTGCAATCTCGGATGCGTTTATTTACAATGGATTGTATACTCCAGTATCGGTACTTGCTAATGGTATCGGTTATTGGGTAAGATTCGGCTCGAGTCCTCCTGCTGTAAACTACAACGGTAACTCAACTTATTTCACTTCAGTATATTTAAGACCAGGATGGAATTTGGTGGGAGCAGTATCAACTAATGTAAACACATCAACTATTACAACAATACCAACAAACATTATCACAACACCATTTTTAAGCTGGAATGGAGGATATGTTGATGTCTCAATATTGCAAGTTGGGAAAAGCTATTGGGTTAAAGCGAATCAGGGTGGGCAAATGATAATATCTTCACTTTCAACTTCCTCAAAGGCACCCGGTGATTGTGCGACACCGCCACCATCACCCTTTGGAGAGCCACCTACGCCAATACTTGCATCGCCAATTAATGGAGCAACTAGTGTTTCTACATCACCGACCTTGAGTTGGAATACATCGAGTGGAGCTACATCTTATCGATTACAGGTGTCATCAGATATAAATTTCACAAGCGGCGTATTCGATCAGAGTGGCATAACAACAACTTATAAACAAGTTGGACCATTTTTAAATTCCACGACTTATTATTGGAGAGTGAATGCGACAAATAGTAATGGAACCAGTTATTGGTGTTGCCCCTGGAGTTTTACTACTCAAAATGCACCACCGCCGCCTGATCCCTGCATTTCATACACGACAGCTGAGCTTGATCAATTTATCATATCGGATGCATCAGGTAAAAGTCAATCAATGTATATCCGCAATGAAGGACGTCCAAGGATATCTAGGTTTTCCGATGATGAAATGCCGCCAGAGCCGATAGGTGGTATCTTTAATGCACGGTTTACTTCTGGTAAGTTTATAGAGAGCATCCCTCCTAGTAATGGATTGGTGAGTATTCCTGTTGAGATAAAAAACTCAACCTATCCATTAACAATACATTGGAATCTTAAAAAAGAAAATAAAATTAAGTATTGGCTCTTACTGCCAGGCTCAAACCAGAAACAAGTAAAACTTACAGATTTTGGCAGTTTAAGTTACGAAGCAAGCGGTGATATGGTTATTATTGCTCAAGCGAAACAACCTTGCGATCCTATAGAAAAAACCGTTCATTCTCATGAATTTCTGGATGAAACAGAACAGATACCATCGAAATTTAATCTTTCACAAAATTATCCCAACCCTTTTAATCCAACAACAATTTTCCAATATGATTTACCAGAAGCATGTTATGTTACATTAAAGATATACAATGCACTTGGTCAAGAAGTTGCGACACTTTTTGATGGAATGGAAGATGCAGGATATAAAGTAGATAGTTACAATGCAAGCAATCTCCCAAGTGGAGTCTATCTATATAAACTCACCGCTAGTGCTTCAACTGGTTCAACATTTACCGACGTGAAGAAGATGCTGCTGGCAAAGTGATCCTGAAAATTACTACTTTCGGTATAAAATATAAAGCCCGATCGGTTCTAAATCCATACGGATCGCAGACAAATCGGGCTTTTGCTTCGTGCCAATTGAATTATCTCAAGCCGCAAGGGCTTCTTCGGCTGCTTTCGATAATTCGGCGGGAGTGAAAGGTTTTGGTACAAAATTAAATGCACCTGCTTTTGTAGCTTCAATCGCTGTTTCTATTGAAGCAAAACCCGTTATCATTACTACTGGTACTCCGGGGTAATTCTCCTTGATAGAATCAAGAATCTCTAATCCACTACGCTTAGGCATCTTCAAATCTAAAATTATAAGATCATATTTGTTAAGCTTCATTTTCTGAAGTGCATAATCAACATCAAAAGCTTCCTCAACAGTACAGCTCTGCTTAGAAAGAATACGTCGGATGCTGTGACAAACAATCGGTTCATCATCTATAACAAGAACAGAATGTTTTGCAAAAGCATTTCGTCCGTACAAAGCCGCACGCGGCATATCCGATCTATCCAGACAGTTGACGTAATCTATGCTCGTATAACGTTCTATTTCGCTTATCGAGAAAGGTAGGTCTTCATCGACGAGTTCAGCCGTATATCTTATTATTCGTGGAGCATGCTTTGCCCGGGATTTTTCTTTCTTCTCGATCGGACATTCAACGGCACATTCGCGGCCATCGAGTATAACCCTACGGCAGTCGCGCTTGCCGGTACGGCAGAATGCCTTATCTGCAACTTTCTTTGCAAGAGGCATATCTGAATGTGTTAATGCTTCAACATACTCTTCCGAGGTCGCACGCCCAATCTCCGCCTCGTTAAATGGCAAGTCTACATCGATAATATCGGATGTTTTCTGATCGGTTTGCTGATACGATTTTTGATTTACCCGGTCTTCGATTTTATTTTTATTATTGCGGTTCGCAAGTGCTTTTTCTGTTACTTCTGTCAGTTCATCAGTTGTAAAAGGTTTCGGTAGGTAACTTGCTGCCCCATACTTGGTCGCTATTACCGCGGATTCAATCGACGCATAACCTGTTATCATTATCACTTCAAGCTCGGGATAGTGATCTCGCACAATTTGTAAAAGCTCCATGCCGTTTGTCTTCGGCATCATTAGATCGGTAATAACTAAATCAAAATTAGTATCGCTCATTTTCCTAACTGCGCTTTCAACATTAAGAGCGCTATCAACAGTGTATCCTTTTCGTGTTAAGATTTTCTTAACACTGTGGCATACGGTTTCTTCATCATCTACAACTAATATTTTGTTGGTAATCATTTTTTGTTCCTTTCTCGATTATTCATAAGATATTCATTTTCAATTCTATCAGTAAATGCACAAGGAACATGCCAACCATAATAATCGCAGCTTAATGTCTTCCTAACTTCTTATTTTCCAAGTCATTAGAATAGAATCGTGTGGTTGTAGTGTATTTAGAAAGGTAGGTAGAAGAATCGGAGTGATCCACCGATAATTTTGGAAATCAGCTCAGATTTCAAGAAAAGGTAGGATAGAAAATTTATTCAGGTGCATAATTTCTTATGCAGGTTGATTTGGTTTGGTGATGCCGTATTTTCGTATGAGCCCCTGGAAATTAGATCGTTGCATGTTAACCTCACGTGAAGCTTTTGATATATTCCAATTATTCCTGATAAGCGCTTCGGTGATGAACAACTTTTCAATTTCTTGTACAGATGATTCGCGAATTTGTTTCTTCAAGATTTTAAGTTCATCACTGGTTCTAGGAATAACCGAACGAACATAGACATCAGTTCTAAACAATGCAGCCGAAACATGAACGGGTTGGATCTCATTATCTTCAACCATGATGATCAATCTTTCGATAGCATGCTCAAGTTCACGCACGTTGCCGGGCCAATTGTAATTCATCAATGCCTCGATTGTTTCGGGTTGAATTGTTGGAATGGAACGCTCAATCTTTGCACAGTATTTTTTGAAGAAGTACATAACAAGTTCGGGAACGTCTTCTTTCCGCTCACGGAGAGGTGGAAGCTTTATAGGAAACACATTCAGGCGATAATATAAGTCTTCTCTAAACTTTCCATTTGAAACAAGCTGTTTAAGATTTTGGTTAGTTGCGAAGATTAATCGCACATCAACTTTTTTCACCATCGTACTACCGACAGGCATGAATTCTTTTTCCTGCAGCAATCTCAGCAAACGTGACTGTATTTCAATTGATAAGTTTCCAATTTCATCTAAAAATATTGTGCCGTGATTTGCAAATTCAAAAACTCCCTGCTTATCAGCATGAGCGCCCGTGAATGAACCTTTGACGTGACCAAATAATTCACTTTCTAACAAAGTGCTCGATAGAGTAGAAATATCAATAGCGAAAAATTTTTCACCCTTTCGTTTACTAATATTGTGGATTGCTTTTGCAGTTAAATCTTTTCCGGTACCGCTTTCGCCAATAAGAAGAACGGTGCTGTCGGTCGGCGCTACCTTTTGCATCATTTTATACACATCTTGCATTTTAGGACTATTGCCGATGAGACCTTCAAAACCGTGTTCGTGATCATAAAGACGCTTTTCAGACAAATGTTTGATAATTTTTCGTTTATCCAATGCACGGTCAAGCACAGCCAGCAGTTCGCTTGGTGTAAATGGTTTTGGCAGGTAGTCGAATGCACCGCTTCGCAAAGTCTCTACCGCAGAGGAAATAGTTGCATAACCTGTAATAACGACAACAACCGTATCTGGATATTTTTGTTTAATGGTTTGTAATACTTCCATTCCACCAATGTCCATCATTTTCAGGTCGGTGAAGACGACGTCAAAAGATTCATGTTCAAATATTTGAATCGCTTTACATCCGGAAGTTACATAAGTTACCGAATGACCTGCCCGTCGGAAGATTTTTTCACAACTTTTACAGATAACCAATTCATCGTCAACGATTAAAATGTTCGCTTCCATAGTTCAATCACTTTCTTGAGAGTGGATAGGCAGCTTTATTGTAAATGTAGTCCCTTCACCAGATATGCTATCAACATTAATTTCGCCGCCGTGTTGTTCGATTATTCCATAACTGATCGAGAGTCCCAAGCCAGTCCCGCTTTCTTTAGTTGTGTAAAATGGATCGAAAATTTTTTCCTTTAGATGTGATGGAATGCCGTGCCCTGTATCTGAAAATTTTACGTTTATAAAATCTTCGGGAGAGGAAAGGAGAGTATCTATTGTGAGTGTTCCACCTTTCGGCATCGCTTCGGCAGCGTTAATGATAATATTTATAAAAACTTGTTGAATTTGATCCCTATCGGCCATTATCTCGGGTAGTTTGTCGAAAAGATTTTTCTTAACATCAATGTTTCTAAAAGAGGTTTGGTTCCGAACAAGCAAGATTATACTTTCAATGATGGTGTTTATATCGACAAGTTCTTTTAGTGGTTTAGTTTGACGTGCGAAATCGAGCAGGCGTTTTACGATCTCTCTGCATCGGATTGTTTCTTTAACAATTATTTCAACATCTTCACGCTTCGGGTCTTTTTCCGGCAAATCATCTAACAACAAGCTGCTGTTGGTGAGAATTCCTGTTAAAGGATTATTAATTTCGTGAGCTACACCTGCCGCCAGTTTTCCTAATGATGCCAGTTTTTCGGAGCGGAAAAGCTGGGAATGGATCTTTTTTATTTCATCTGTACGTTGTGCTACTTTTTTTTCTAATTTTTCACCCCACGCTTCAAGCTCCATCTTTTCCTGATCCAATTGTTTCGCCATCTGATTAAGAGAAGCAGACAATTTTTCAATTTCTCGGGGGGCTTTAACAATAAACTGCTGTTTGTAATCTCCATCTTCAATTTTCTTTGCAACTTCTTGAAGTTTCTGCAGCGGTGTTGAAATTTTCTTCGCTTGATAAACCGCGACAATTATTATCAAGATAAACCCGCCCAGCGCTATACCGAGGAATGTTAATATGGCTTTGCTTAATGTATCATTAAAAGGTTGTTTCAAAACGCCGACGTACAAGATACCAATAATATTATTTTCAATATCACGTATAGGTTCATAAGCGCTGATATACCAGGCATCCACTACAAATGCGTCACCAACAAAGCGCTCACCTCGTACCAAAACAGTTTCATAAACCTCTTCTGAGACAAGGGTTGAAATAGCTCTTGTACCGTCCGTATTTTTTACATTAGTCGAGATCCGTAGATCGTTCTGAAATATTGTTGCAGTTCCGATCTCTCTTCCTTTATAAATTCCTTTCTCATGAATGGTTTCTTTAATCTTGTCAACAATTTCAAAATTGCGATTTATAAGGATGCCGCATAAAAGAACACCAATGAAAGAACCATTATCATCGAAAACCGGGACCGCCGCTTTCAGCATCAGACCAGAAGTTTCCTTAAAAGATTTCCTCGGTTTAGCTTTTTGTGTTGGTAGAACATCCATATAAGCTTGCTCGGCAAGTGCGGGAGATTCTTTCGCTAGATAATCACTTGAAACAATGTCAGTTCCAGAAACAATACGTTTTGTAGAAATAGCCCGCTCAACAAGTTTGTCTTCTTTGAGTATATCCCCAAAGATTTTAGAACTTCTTCCACGAGCCAGAACCTTCCCGTATTTATCTACAATTGTCAGTACATCTAAACTCTCACGCTGAAGTGTACGCAGCAAATCTTTTTGCAAAAAAAGAGAGTTGGATTCCTTAAGAGCATTGATAACTAAACTTCGTGAGGCTGTTAATCGGGTTATGCTTTCTATCTGAGAAATCTTATTTCGGTAAATTTCCCTGGCTGAATTTAAATCAGATATTGTTTTACTTTCAGCATGTGTAATAATTTGGTCTTTGATTATTTTAACACCAACTGTACTGGTAATTACGGTAGGCACTAAAATAGCAATTGTGAAAAAAAGGATCAGTTGAGATTGGATACTTTTAGTGGAGATTTTTTTCATATTTTTTTAACTTACAACAGTCAAAGAATAACACACCAAAAATCTTGCCAAGTTCTTACAGCATTAAATGCCCAACGTGAGAATAGCCCGTAGTGTATTGCTGTTGACAAATTATATAAATCGTTTATCGGAAACAAATAATTAAGACTGAAATATGCTATATATTATTTATTATTTTTGAGAACACTGTTAATTACTATTTCGCATAAATGAAAATATCATTAATATAAATTGATTAAATAGGAAAAAAAACTCACCCTCTTGCCCATTTTCAATGGCATAAAAATTGTGTTAAAGCTTCGTGATATCAAGAATTTCTTAAATAAAGTTATTTTTCAATAAGAAATATAAAATAAAAAGAAAGTGATGAGATTTATCACTTTCCTTATATCTATTGTTTATTAGAAAGGAGTTAAATGATATGAAAATTGGAGTTATTGGTGGCGGCAACATAGGAGGTGTACTTGTACAAGAAATCGTCCGTCGTCGGTTGGCAAGCCATGTTGGCTTAGTGGATGTTAAAGCACCAGATTTGGCAAAGGGTAAATGTCTCGATATTGCCGAAGGCTCACCCATCATTTTATCTGATGTAGTAGTCGAGGGATCGAAGGAGTACGATGTTATCGCTGGTGCGGATATAGTCATTAACACGGCAGGAGTACCACGCGCCGCTCGGCCCGATGGAACTATTCCGACCAGAGAAGAATTATTGGCAACCAATTTAAAGATTACCGATGCGGTAAGTGAAGGCATATCTAAATTCTGTCCAAATTCTATAATAATCTCGATTGCAAATCCATTAGATGCCATCGTTTATCGTTTGAACATGAATTTGAAACCATCGCGTGAAAGATTGATGGGGATGGCTGGCGTGCTTGATTCTTCACGATACAGATACTTCGTTGCGAAAGAAACGGGTGTCAGTGTTGAGAATGTTGAAGCTATTGTTCTTGGCGGGCACGGAGACGATATGGTGCCGATTCGGTCAACCTGTCGAATAGCCGGTATGCCAGTCGAGAAGTTTATCACTACTGATAAGTTGGATGCTATCGAAGCCCGTACGCGTGGAGCTGGCGGTGAAGTCGTTAAGTTGTTAGGCAGCGGCTCGGCATTCGTTTCCCCATCATGGGCAGCGCTGGAAATGGCAGAAGCAATTATTTATAATAAGAAAAAGGTTATGCCTGCCTGCGTTTTGCTTAAAGGTGAGTATGGTGTTGATGGTTTATTCATCGGTGTTCCGGTTATCTTAGGTTCTAAGGGTATAGAAAAAATCATCGTTATGGATTTAACCGACAAGGAAAAAGAAGCATTCGCTAAGTCGGTCGCATCGGTCAAGAAATCCAGTGATGAAGTTCTAACTGTAGCGAAATAAATTAACAGTAACGTAGGTGTCGTGAACTACTCTCTCCGAGCTTAATAGTTGGTAAAGCAATTCGGCAATTCAGACACTGATATTTTCAACAGTCGAAAATTTAAATTTTCCCCGCTTCTTAGATGTATTTATTTTAAAAGAAGCGGGGTAGCAATATTGGTTTATATTTTCACTTATGGGATTGAATTTAATAAAAAAGAATGGTAGAACGATATCAATAGCTACGAAGCTCATCCTTAGCTTCCTAATGATTGTCATTATCATGTGTGCTGTTTTTATCGTTGTAGGCGTTCGAATAATCGGCGATCGTATCGTATCGGAGGCACAAGAAAAAATACGCACCGATTTAAACTCAGGGAGGGAGATTTATTTAAACACCTTGGGTAAAATTTCTGATGAGATTCGTTTTGTCTCGGATCGAACTTTTGTGCGTGATGGTTCGATAAAAAGAAATAGAAAAAAACTTACCCAGATACTTACCTCAATAAAAGAAAAAGAGAAACTCGATGTCTTGACCATTACTGACGATAAAGGCATCGTTCTTTTACGTACTACAAATCCTAACCTTATTGGAGACAACCAAAGTCGTGATGAGATAGTCAAAAAAGTCTTAGCCACAAAAGAGCTTGTATCGTCAACATCTGTCATATCTGTTGAAGAGTTGCGTGCAGAATCACAGTATCTTGCAGAAAAAGCATATTTCAAATTCATTCCAACCCCAAAGGCGAGAGTTAGAAAGGAAGAGGAAGAAACATCGGGCTTGATGTTAAAAGCAGCCGCTCCTATTTTTGATTTCAATAATAAATTTATCGGAATTGTATACGGTGGTGTTCTCATGAATAGAAATTATGAGGTTGTCGATAAAGTAAAACAGACCGTATTCCAAAACATAATATATAAAGGGAAAGATATCGGTACCGCAACAATCTTCCTTGACGATCTTAGAGTTTCAACCAACGTCGTAAATAATGATGGTACAAGAGCAGTCGGGACACGTGCTGCTGAGGATGTATATAATCAGGTAATAAAAGAAGGCAATCAATGGATAGGAAGAGCGTTTGTTGTAAACAATTGGTACATTACCGCCTACGAACCAATCAGAAATATCAACAATAAAATAATAGGAATTCTCTATGTCGGTATATTAGAAGAGAAATATGTTGATATCAAAAGTCGAACTATAATCGTTTTCTTTGTAATCACGCTAATAGGAGCGCTGATTTCAATGACGTTGGCTTACTTCATTTCCCGAAGGATTTCCGGTGCGATTGGGAAACTCGTTTATGCCTCCAGAGAAATAGGAAGAGGTAATTTGGATGCGAAAGTAGAGATCAAGTCCAAAGATGAATTAAAGGAATTGGCAGACACTTTCAATACCATGGCTTCTGCATTAAAGAGGAGGGATAAGCAGTTGAAAGATTTTGCCCGTAAGAAAATAATGGAATCTGAGCGATTGGCAATTATCGGACAATTAGCCGCCGATGTGGCGCACGAGATAAATAATCCACTTCAGGGAATTGTTGCGTATTCTCATTTGCTCATGGAAAAAATACCCGATGAAGACACGAAGAAAGTATCACTTAAAAAAATCGTGAAGCAAGCGAACCGTTGCTCGGAAATCATCAGGGGGTTATTGGATTTCTCACGACAAAGAAAGCCTCATAAAAAGCCATCTGATGTGAATCTCATCTTACAAGAATGTGTGTCGTTAGTGAGCAAGCAGGCATTGTTCCATAATATTCAAATAATAAAAGATTTTAAAGAAAATTTACAACAAGTTGTTGTTGATCCTTCACAGATGCAGCAAGTATTCATGAATTTGATTATTAATGCGGCGGAAGCTATGAATAGAAATGGTCGATTAAGCTTAACCACGAGATTCGAACCCGATGATGGATTTATTGAGATAGAATTTGCAGATACAGGGCATGGAATAAGTGAAGAAAATTTGGAAAGAATTTTCGATCCGTTTTTTACAACTAAAGAAGTTGGACATGGAACAGGATTGGGTTTAGCAATAAGTTATGGTATTGTTAAGGAACATAAAGGCACTATCTCGGTTCAGAGTGAAGTCGGTAAAGGTGCTACCTTTATTGTCAGGTTACCAGTAACAATAGAAGAAGGAATCTAAATGTGAAAGACAAATCTAAAATACTTATCATTGATGACGAAGAAGTTGTTCTCGATTCATGTACTGATATTCTATCACCTGATAACAACGAAATTTTAACAGCTGCAAATGGAACTGTTGGATTAAAGTGTGTTAAACAGCAGCAACCTGATCTTGTTTTTGTAGACCTCAAGATGCCGGGTATTTCTGGATTCGAAGTACTTGAAAAGATTTCCGGTATCGATCCAACAATAGTTACTATTGTTATTACGGGATACGCCACGGTAAGCTCGGCAGTGGAAGCTATGAAGAAGGGCGCATACGATTTTCTTCCGAAACCTTTCACTCCCGATGAGCTTCGACTGATCGCAAAGAGAGGAATTGAAAAAAGAAAATTAGTTTTAGAAACGATTGCTCTCAGAAGAGAAAAGGAAATGTTAAGAGACCATTTTGCCGCTATTGTTTCCCATGAATTGAAGTCACCTCTTAATGCTATACAACAGAACCTTTTTGGATTGGTTGCAGAATTGTCTAAAAAACTAACCGAAGAGCAAAAAGGTAGATTCGAAAGAATGAGAATTCGCATAGATGATTTACTTAAACTGATTCATACATGGCTTCGAGTAATTACAACGGATATCGGAGTTATCAAAGAAAACTTTCAACCGACATCTATACCCTTGATAGTCTCCAAAGCAATCGATAATGTTAAACACCATGCGATGCGCAAAGATATTGAGATTCAAACTGAAATTGAAGAACCATTGAATAAGATCAACGGTGATGAAGGAACATTAGTTGAAGCATTAGTAAATATTTTGGGTAATGCAATCAAATATTCACGTGTAGGTAACAGTGCTGTTGTTAAAGTAAAAGAAGTAAAAAATGAAATTTTAATTTCGATCTCTGATTGCGGGGTAGGCATCTCGAATGAAGATCTCCCTTTCATCTTTGATGATTTTTATCGTGGCAAATCTAATCAATCTGTCGAGAAGGGGTCAGGGCTTGGCTTAGCCCTAACTCGACGTATCATCGAAGTCCATAATGGTTCGATTTCAGCAGAAAGCGAGATGGGCAAGGGGAGTACATTTACAATACGATTACCCATTATTAAGGTGTGATAATATCCTTGTTGATTGCAGATTGGTTTCAGGGAATAAGATTCTTTTATCTTGTTTTGGTTCTTAAATATGAGAACATGATTTTATACTGTTTTGCACAAGTGAAAAATGATAAAAGCAATTTGCTGAGATTATCTCAAATATTTAACTATCGTCCTGTAATTCACGTGGCATGATAGTTGTCGAGATTATGTTGCTTCGTGTATCAAAGATCAAGAATTTTGTTATGCTATTATCATCATTTGAAAAATCACCTATATATCTTTGGGTCGATACTGTTCTTCTAAGTTCACTAATGAATAATCTATAAGGAGTTTGTCGATGAGCCAAACCAAAAAGATATTGATCATTGATGATGACATTGATTTTGTCGATGGTCTTAAATCAATTCTAAAAACAGCAAAATACGATGTTGATGCTGCTCATAATCCCAAGGATGGTTATAAAGCATTGCAATCTAAACACTACGACATCCTTTTACTCGATATCATGATGGGACGAGGTGCAGAAGGGATAATGCTTGCTCGAAAACTCAATAAGGATCCAAAATTAAGAGATATACCTGTTTTGATTATCACAGGAATAAGGGAACAGATGGCATTCCTATTTCCCGGCCAAGCCGTACATCCTCATCTTCTTCCTGTGGATGAGTTAGTTGAAAAGCCCGTGGAACCGGCTTTGCTGCTGGAAAAAGTGAAGACGTTACTGCAAGCCGTGAAGTCTAAAAAGATTAAAGCTAAGTAAAGGACATAACATGGTTACTGAACCAATATTTAGTGAAGAGATTGCTGGTCTCTTGCACGCTACACATGCGAACCCGATAAAGACTTGTATACAGTGTGGCACTTGCTCGGGCAGCTGCCCGGTTGCGAAGTTCATGGATTTTACACCTCGTCGGATAATAGCCATGATAAACGCTGGTCTCAAAGATCGTGTTATAAATGCAAATACTTTTTGGTACTGCGCCTCTTGCTACAATTGCACTGTAAGATGTCCGAGGGGTATCGATATTGCCGAATTAATGTATGCACTGAAGCGATATACAATCTGGAAAAGCCAATACAAAGAAGGACTCGTTGGTCCAGTTTTCTCAGAAACGTTTGTTAAAACAATCGTGAAGAGTGGAAGATCATATGAGCCGGTTTTGGCGACTTCTTACCTTTTCACTTTTGGTGTACAAGAGTTTTTACAAGAAGCCCAAACTGCTACAAGTTTAATGTTGAAAGGCAGATTGCCCGTTCTTCCCCCTCGTATAAAAAGACTTGAAAATTTTAAACGGATGATTCGAAGAATTATTCCAATAGGACGTGACTAATGAAACAATATGCATATTTCCCCGGTTGCTCACTCGAGAAGATGGCATTAAGTTATCACCAATCTGCCATTGAAACCACACGCAAAATCGGTGTGGAACTCAAAGAAATAGAAGATTGGAATTGTTGCGGCGCTACTGCATACTTCCATGTTGATGAATTGCTTGCCCACACACTTTGCGCTCGTAATCTTGCCATAGCTGAAAAAGAAAAGCTCGATATAGTTGCCCCTTGCAGTGGCTGTTTCAAGAATATGTATTTTGCTAACTCGCATCTTCAAAAAGATCACGATTTGGCAGAACATATCAACTACGCACTCGAAGAAGATAATTTGCACTTTACTGGAAAGAGTTCGGTGCATCATCTAATGGATGTATTTGTTAAGGATGTTGGCTTAGATGTAATAAAATCTAGAGTTACTCAGCAGTTAAAAGGTCTTCGTGTGGCTCCTTATTATGGTTGTCAAATCATCAGACCGAGGAAAGACCATGAAGATGTTGAGCAGCCGATGTTTTTTGAAAAATTGTTGTCATCTATCGGTGCTGAACCTGTCGAGTTTCCACTCAAGCTTTGGTGTTGTGGAGGAGCATTAATTATCACCAGCCGCCAATCGGCTCTCAGCATGGTTCGGAATCTACTTCAGTGTGCGGTTGATTCCGGGGCAACCGTTATCGCTACGGCATGTCCGCTTTGTCAGGTAAATCTCGAATGCTATCAGAAGCAAGTGAACCAAGAGTTTGGGACTAATTTATCTATCCCAGTAATGTACTTTACTCAGATTATAGGATTAGCTTTTGGAATAGAACCGAAGAAGTTAGGAATAGGAACCGAATTGGTTTCAACTCGTCCAATATTATCGTACACAGAGAAGTGAAATAACTATATGAATAATTTTAAAACAATCCGTAGACATTGAAAGGAAACAATTTATGGAGTTAATTGTTTTTCTAAAAATGGTCCCAGACGTTGTGGAGGAATTGGTTATTGCTGAAGACGGCAAATCTCTCGATGCCGGGATGCTTAGAATGAAATTAAACGATCCCGATGAACATGCGTTGGAGGAAGCAATCATTCTGAAAGAAAAACATGGAGGAACGGTAACAGTAATTGGCATTGAGGCACCCGAGATAGATGAAGTGTTATTCACTGCCATTGCGAAGGGCGCTGATAAGGCAATAAAAATCCCCGGCGATTGGACGGGCATTCAGGCGCCCGCCATCACAAAACTGTTCGCTTCATTCTTTGCTTCAACAAATCGTCAGCTTACACCGGAAACTTTGATACTCATCGGCGCACAAGCGATAGATGATTTGGAAGGAGAAGTTGCTCCATATTTAGCTGAAACGCTCGGAGTACCTTACGTGGGTGTTGTAACTGGTATCCAGTTCGATGCTGAAAAGAAAAAAATCAATGTCGTCAAAGAATTTGCCAGCGGACTTCGTGGTGAATTTGAATTGCCTTTACCTGCAGTACTCGGGATACAGGCTGCCGAAAAACCACCTCGATACGTTCCGGTTGCTAAGGTAAGGGCAACAATGAAATCGACAAAAATTGAAGCAGCAGAAATTGCAGCACCTGAATCGTTGGCTTCATTACCTGTTGAAAAATTATTGATTCCTGAAGCTGCGGGGAAAGCCAAAATGATAGAAGGACAACCAGAAGAAATCTCTAAAAAGGTTGTCGATTTGCTTGTAGAATCCGGTATTATTAGGAGATAAGATTATGCCAGGACCTATTCTCATATTAGCCGAACATCTTAAAGGTGAAATCGCCGACATAACTTTTGAGATGTTAGGTGTCGGTCGAAAAGTTGCCGATGATTTAAAGACACAACTCTATGCTGTTGTTTTGGGGAACAACATTTCATCTGTTTCTTCTCAATTAGGAATGGCAGATTCTGTATTTGTGTTAGATAATCCTCAATTGGATATGCCCTCGTCCGATGTGGTAGCTTCATTACTGAAAAATCTGATTGAGCAAAAGAAGATTTCACTCGTGCTTATCGGTGGGACCAATGTTTCTACAGGCATCGGACCGAAACTTTCACCGCGAGTTAATTTCCCATTTGTTAACTTCTGCAGGAATATTTGGGTGAAAGAAGGAAACGTTGGCATTACAAGCCAGTTATTCGGCGGGAAAATCCTTTCCGATGTTCACCTCAAAGATAACCGCGGAATTGTTTGTGTTTATCCCGGCTCATTTCCACCCAATGCCGGCAAGAGTGATAAGAAACCTTCAATCGAGACATTATCTTTCCCAGTTGAAGAAACAAAAATTATTTTCAAAAAATATATCGAACCAGAAGCTGGCGATGTAGATATTACCAAACAAGAAGTACTTATTTCTGTAGGACGAGGTATCTCGAATGCAGATAATATACCGATGGCTGAAGAGCTTGCCACGATGCTGGGTGGTGCAGTATGTGCATCGCGTCCTGTAATAGATCAAGGTTGGTTACCGATGAGTCGTCAAGTTGGAAAATCAGGTATGACCGTTAAGCCGAAGCTTTATCTTTCTCTTGGTATCAGTGGTGCACCTGAACATGTAGAAGGAATGAAAGACTCAGGACTAATAATAGCGTTTAACACTGATCCGAATGCACCAATCTTCAACGTTGCCCAGTATGGAGTTTGTTCCGATATTTTTGATGTACTGCCGCCTTTAATGGAAGAAATTAAATCTCGCAAAGGGAATTAGCGATTGAGATGGATCCAATTGAGATAAATATTTTTGGTATTCCCGGTTTGGTTATCTTTTGGATTGCTGCGATTATTGCTTTTAGTTTATTTGGTAAACGTCTTATAAAACTTGTCAATCTCTTGAAGCGTGCCAAACCAGAAAACCGATTCGATAATCTGTTTAAACGGATTTCGTACGTATTTATTTTCGTGCTGGGTCAAAAACGACTTCTCCATGAATACCTCATCGGAATTGCACATTTCTTAATCTTCTGGGGTTTCTTACTCTTCGCAGGTACATTCGGCTGGAATCTTCTAAAATGGTTGTTCCCGGTTTTACCAATTCCTTATGCGGATGATGTTGGTATTATCAGAATATTTTTTGTTGTCTTCTCAATATTAGTATTCGTTAGCTTGTTAGTTGCTACAATACGACGAGCATTTTTCCCACCACCACATTTACAAAAGACGGCAGATGCCTATATCATCATTACTTTAATATCTTTGGCTGTGCTTACAACATTTTTTGGTTTGGGATTTCGCTCTGTTGCTATCGGTCATGAGGAAGCAAGTTTAAACCCTGCGGATAATTTTCTATTCTCAATTTTTTCTTGTGTTTCAGTGGACTCAGCCGGTGGATTATTCCTTTTGATGATGTGGCTGCATAAATTGGTGGTGCTTGGTTTTCTGGCATATCTACCTTATTCTAAACATTTACATCTTCTTGCATCTCCGTTCGGTGTATTCTTTTCTAATGACGATAAAGTTAACAGTCTTGATGTTTTAAGTTCTGAAGACTTATCAGCAGGAGCATCGCAATGGAATGAATTTACGTGGCGGCAATTGTTAAACAGTTTTGCCTGTGCCGAATGTGGAAGATGTGATCGTGTTTGTCCAGCGTTAACTTCGGGTTTTAAATTGTCGCCGAGAGAAATTATCCATCATCTTAAAGAGCATATTCTCGAGGCGGGTTTAAATAGTAATGGTAAATCGGCTGGAGATAAGGAAAAGCGTCCATTAATCGGTGAAATTATATCCGAGAACGAGCTTTGGGGTTGTACCACTTGCATGTCTTGTATGGATAGATGTCCGGTTTTGAACGAGCATATTCCTTTAATAGTGAATATGCGTCGCTACTTAGTCAGTCAAGGATCAGTAGATGCGAATGTTCAAGATGTTCTAACCAAGATGGGTCGGTACGGAAATTCTTTAGGACAATCAGATCGTATGCGTACTAAATGGACGCAAGGATTGGATTTCAAAATTAAAGATGCTCGTAAAGAACCTGTTGAATATCTCTGGTTCGTTGGAGATTATGCATCTTACGACACTCGAATCCAGGATATAACGAGAATGACAGCAAAGATTTTCCAGAAAGCCGGAATGGATTTCGGAATCCTTTATGAAGGAGAAAAAAATTCAGGCAATGACATCCGACGAATCGGAGAAGAAGGTTTGTTTGAAACATTGAAGGATAAAAATCTTCAGGTAATCGAGAAAGCTCAATTCAAAAAAATAGTAACAACTGATCCTCATACTTACAATACGCTTAAAAATGAATATGGCTTGAATGGAAAATCCGCTAATGGGAAAATGGAAATCCTTCACTATACGGAAGTGTTCGATGAACAAATTCAAAAAGGTGAAATCAAACCAAACAAGCAATTAAATTATTCCGTCACCTATCACGATCCATGTTATCTCGGAAGATACAATGGAATTTATGATGAACCCCGAAGAGTTTTAAAATCACTCGGTGTGAAGTTGAAGGAAATGCCAAGGCACGGTGCGAAAAGTTACTGCTGTGGCGCTGGCGGCGGAAGAATTTGGATGGAAGACGAGCCGGGAATCAAGGAACGACCATCCGACAGCCGCATCCGAGAAGCCGTTGCACTTCAAGGTGTTCAAACATTGGTTACTTCATGCCCGAAAGATGTAGTGATGTTTCAAGATGCAGTAAAGACAACTGGCAACGAAGGGAAAATAACGATTAAAGATTTATCACAGCTTGTATTTGAAGCAATAGAATAAAGGAAAACCAGAATGCAAAATGCAGTACAAACCGCCAATTCCTTTTGTGATATCAGTTTAGAGAATCTCTCTAAAACTCCTGAAGGAAGACTTGTATTAACTTGCATCCAATGTGGGATGTGTGCTGGCACTTGTCCATACGGCGATTATATGGATTATCCGCCGAGGAAAATTATAGCATTACTCCGCCTCGGTATGTTAGAAGAAGTTTTCAAGTCGGATAGTTTACTTAATTGTGTGGCATGTTATTCTTGTATGGCACAATGCCCAAGAGGAATACATCTGACAGAAGTTTTACTCCCGTTAGTTAAAGAGGAAATGTTCATCAATCTTCCTGATATTCCTGCGGAATTGCAAACTGCATTGAATAATACTCTTCGTTATGGAAATCCACAAGGATTATCACCTCGTAAGCGAGCCGATTGGATAACAACCTCCAGTGTTCCAATCCGAATTTTACCAAAAGATCCGAAACCGGTCGATGTTCTATGGTTCGTCGAGTGTTATACTTCTTATTATCCCAGAGGTCAGGATAATAGCCGTGCAGTGGCAAAACTGTTTAACGCTTTAAATGTTGATTTTGCTATACTCGGTAACGATGAATTGTGTGCAGGAGAATGTGCACGCTTGGTCGGAGAGACAGGATTGTTCGATTCGCTGCGTGAAAAAAATATGGTACAATTTCGCAAGTACAAGTTTAATAAAATTGTTACCGGCGGTGCACACGCATACGATGCGTTCAAATATCTTTATCCATGCCATGGATTCAATTATCCTTTAGAGCATACGACTTCATTCTTTGCAACAAGATTTGATGGGCTGAAACCGAAGCTTACAAAGAAATTAAATTACACTATTACATACCACGATTCATGTTGTTTGGGTCGTCATAACGGAATGTATGGTGAGCCGCGCATGATGTTGAAAGCTCTTCCGGGAATAAAACTCAAAGAGATGAATCATCACCACATAAATTCATTGTGCTGTGGCGGCGGCGGCGGCGGTATGTGGCTCGATACTTATTATAAATCGAAAGGGATGGAACGGCTTTCTGAGCGACGAGTTAAGGAAGCCATTGAGACAGGAGCCGATGTTCTTGCAGTTTCCTGTCCATACGAGATTTCTCGATTCGAGGATGCACTCAAAGTCATGGGTTATGAAAATAAAATACTTGTTAGAGATATTGTAGAACTCTTAGCAGAATCTTTAGGAGAAAATTAAAATGGAAAAACAAAATGGGCAAGTTAAAATTGGAATGTATATTTAACGTTACATGGTATCAAAATAAATGAAGATGAAAAAAACAAATATAATCATGTTGGGTTTTCTATTTTGTGTTTTAAACGAACAAGGATTCACATATAATCAAATTGTTATAGACACTATTAAGAATGATACTATAAAAGTCATGTCTACTGAAAAAATGATACCCCATTTTGATCTTCATATTGGTGCAGGGACGATAAGTGGGGCAAGGCTAGGTTTAAGGGCTCATTTCAATGAACATTTCTCTTTTGAAACTTCATTCGGTATACCTGTAACTCATTTTATGGGAGGTGGAGAACGCGAAGAAAGGTATGGAATTGGATTAAATTTGCATCAATCCAGCAATTCTGGTTTGATTATAAGTCTCATTTGTGTTGCGAAAGTACAACCTAATATATCATATCCAAGCATTCCAAATAATAAACTATTAAACTATTTGATGACTACATTGAATATTGGATATTTATTTATTAGCACATCAAATTTGACATTTTTCCTAAGAGGTGGTACGGGCTTTTCTTTTATTGAGGATTTCCGTTTTAACCGCCATAAAGTCAATTTTGGTGTATACAACTTGGACTTTGGTTTAGGCTGGTGTTTTGATTTTAATAAATATTTGAAGTCAAAAAATTAATAATCATGGAAAAGAATGATCAAGAAAAAAATGGACAAGTAAAAATTGGAATGTACATTGAGCAGTATAAAATTTTGAAAATGAGTAGATTTTAAGAATGATAGTTCATAAAAGAAATATTTTAGTTAAATTTTTATTTTGCTTGATCTTAACTCTGCAACCGTGTATTGCACAAGAAATTTCTAAGGATACAATAAACAACATTGAATATGAAAATATAGTTATTCCACGTTTTGATGTACATATAGGGGCTGGGTGGATCAGCGGCGCACGGATAGGATTTAGATTCCAACACATTGAACATTTCTCTTTTGAAACTTCTTTTGGTATACCTGTTACTCAATTTTTGGGTGGAGAACGTGAAGAAAGATACTCCTTAGGAATAAATTGGCATAAAACTATACCAAAAGGTCTGATGTTAAGTTTAATTTGTGCGAATCTTGTTCGGCCAGATAGAGCATATCCAAACATTCCAAATAATAAATTTTTAAGCTATTTAAGGGTTTCATTAAATATTGGTTATTTATCTACTATTGGCTCAAATTTTAATTTTTTCATAAGAGGTGGAGTGTTATACGATATTGTTGAAAGCCAAATTAATTCTTACGGAGGCAATTTTGGTGGACCCAACCTTGACCTTGGAATAGGATGGTGTTTTGATTTTAATAATTGACCAATTAAAAATAATGCTTTATTGAAGGTTAAATATGAAACACTATAAAATATTTCTCTTGATAATATTTTTTTATCAAGTAAGTTTTGCTCATAAAGAGTGGGTGCACAAATACGTTGTTATTCAGGCATACGAATTTCTAAAATTACACCACCCGTCAATTATTTATACTGACTTTAACTCAAGAATTGGTGATTATAGCGTAGGATGCTCTCATGGTCCATGGCAATTTGGTAATATAACTGCTGGGGCATATCGTGAAGATTGCGAAGACGTAATGTACCACACTGCTGGGATTGTAGGTCAAAGAGTATCAATAACTCATTTTTGGGATGCTGATGCGGGTGATAATTCTCAAATCGAGTTATGTGATCTAGAATGTTGGAGTTATGATAATGCTTATAAAAAAGCACTTCATTATATTAATGGTAGTCATGAGGTATGGGCAGACTTTCCTTTATGTAAACCACCCGATCTTGCTTGGCAAGCAGGTTTTATGTTTCTGAAATATAATTCTCTCGTAGATTTATATAAAAATAAAAAGTTGTATATAGTAAAATTCGTATCTATGAGTGGAGAAACGAAACACTATAACCCACCAGTCGAACTAAACGATGATAATTTCTCTGGTGGTCTTACTGTTGCAACATTTAGCCGAATTATGGTTTGGGAAATTTTAGGAAGAGTTGCACATCTTTTGGCAGATATGAGTGTTCCCGCTCATGCAAAAAATGATAAGCATCCATGTGATATTTTGGATCCTGATGGGTATGAGTTGTATATGGGGGGAAATGATTGGTCTCCAACAGTTTGTAATGATCCTCAGACCTCTTTTGCTGCACAAAATTGGACAGCTTCAACAGCTCAAACACAGGGTGGACTAATTGATATTTCTGGAATGAACACTAACGAAATAATAAGATACTTATTCTACACTCAAAATCAGTTATCAGATCATTTCCCAAGTGGGCGACCGCAGCGAGGTGGATATGCTAATGAATGGTATAACGGTGACAATAATTTGCCAAATGGATCAAATCAATATCTTATTACACGTTATAGTATTTTAGGACCGCCTCCGAACTCACCACAATATACATTTAACTATCAAGCCATAGCTGATGAAACATTTAATTTTTGTATCCGAGCAACAGCAACGCTATTTTACTGGTTTGCCGTGGAAGCATGTTTATTACCAGCGGCACCTACTACACCAACCTTATCATCCCCAAATAATGGGGCAACGTGTATTCCTAATTCAACAACTTTACGTTGGAACAGAGCTGAGAGATGTCCTACTTCATATCATCTCCAAGTTTCAACAAACAATTGGTTTTCAAATATCATTTATGAAAATTCAAGCATCACGGGGACTTCACAAACTGTCAGCTCACTTTCTCTAAATACAACTTATTACTGGCGAGTGAGCGCAATCAATGGAACTGGAAATAGCAATTGGTCGTCAACATATTCATTTCAGACAAAAACACCTCCATACGCTTACAGTCTTTGGGCTGATAAATTTGAGATATACAGAAACGAAACAGCCACAATAACATTAAATGTTACGCCTTTAAGCTGCATTGAGAGTTATGCGTGGGGTCATAGGTGCTCTGCTCCAACTAATCAATATGAATTTACAAGCTATACTACCAGTAATAGAGCATTTTTAAAGAATTTTGGAGTACAGTACGAACATCAAACATATTATGTTGGAGCAACAGCACATATTGGCACCTGGCAGAGTGGAGCCGAGCTTCCGATACAAATTATATTGAAAGTAGGGGACAGACCGCCGCCGCCACCACCACCAAGTTGTCCTTTTGTATTTACCTGGGACGGTACTCAGTTCCATGAAGATAATAATATACTTCCTCAGAGTGAATATCCAGGCAATGAAGGTAAAGATGTTATTGATTTCTATCGACTATTAAAATCTTTACGTACTGATAATGGGAAATATATTCTGCAAATACGTGAATTTGAAAATGAAAGATCATACCTAGATCAGTTTACATTACTTGCGATTGACCATCCAGATCATACGAAAATTGATATATCAGAACAAGGAGAAATATTTCAATATGTCACACCATTTAAACTGGATCAGGCAAACTTAAAAAGAGTCAATGTTTTAAATAAAGTAATATCTTTTGATAGCGATTGTATCCAACTAAATAAGGGTGACACGTTAAATTTATCTCTATTCAAAAAGTCACCTATCAAGTCCAATAATTCCATCGAAGATATGTCGTTCGGAATAGAAGCAGGTGCTTTAGCATTACCAAAAATTGATAAGATCGCAAGTCTTGTTGGTCAACAATCATCATCTGAAAATTCTACATATTTAACATTCCGTCAACGTATGACGTTGTCGTTTATACCATTGAATGTTAGTAATTTAAATAAATATAAATTAGCGTGGCATCAAAAGGCATCCCTCGATTACATTAATTTTGCTCTAAGGGTATCGCCAAACTACGATATAAAAAATTTATCACTTTTGTCTGCAATGCATTCAATTACCGGAGATGTTATTTCAAAACTTAATCGAAAAGACAGCATATACTCAATACTTGAGCCTGGGCAATCAATCAATCTTGCTTTCGAAGGTCTCTTGCCACCTCCAATTAAATATACACGAACTTTCATTCTTGTTACTCAAGGCAGGTATGAAAAAATCGGTGGACAATTTTCAAATCCAGGGAATTCGATGTCAGATAAAAATAAGATAAAAGAATTTTCTTTAACACAAAATTATCCTGATCCATTCAAGCCTATAACTTCAATAAGATATGACCTGCCAATAGATTGTTCAGTAAAGTTGATTATCTATGATCTAATGGGTAGGGATATAGCTACACTTGTTGATGAGTACAAAAAGAGTGGAACACATAGTGTGGAATTTGATATATCTGAAATAGGTGGCCTACCAAGCGGTGTTTATTTCTATCGCTTGCAAACAGATAAATATTCAAATACAAAGAAAATGTTATTATTAAAATGATTATCTTAAATTTAAAAAGGTATTAATAATCATGGAAAAGAACGATCAAGAAAAGAATGGTCAAGTAAAAATTGGAATGTACATCTGCCATTGCGGCGTCAACATTGCAGCTACGGTGAGAGTTGCAGAGGTACGCGATTTCATTGCCAAACAGCCAAATGTTGTTATATCGCGTGATTATAAATTCATGTGCTCTGATCCAGGCCAAGATTTAATAAAACAGGATATAAAAAATCTTGGTGTGAATCGAGTTGTTGTTGCAGCATGTTCACCGTTGATGCACGAATTGACTTTCCGTCTTGCGGCAGAATCGGCAGGATTGAATCGCTACCTTGTGCAGATTGCAAATATCAGAGAGCATTGCTCTTGGATTCACGACAATGTAGATGATGCAACGAAAAAAGCAACTGCTTTAGTCAATGCAGCCGTTCGACGCGTAGCGTTACATCAACCGCTGGAAATTACACATTCTCCAGTCAATAAGAACACGCTTGTTGTAGGCGGTGGCATTGCTGGTATTCAAGCAGCACTCGAAATTGCCAATGCTGGTTATCATGTCTACTTAGTCGAAAAAGAACCGACCATTGGTGGAAAGATGGGACAGTTCGATAAAACTTTCCCGACACTCGATTGTGCAGCGTGTATCTTGACTCCAAAGATGGTTTCTGTCGGTCATCGTAAAGATATTACATTGATGACTTATTCTGAAGTCGAGAGCGTCAGCGGATACATGGGAAATTTCAAAATCAAAGTCCGTAAAAAGGCAAGATACGTTGACACAGAAAAATGCACCGGATGTGGACAATGCTGGAGCAGCTGCCCCGCGACACGAATTCCGAGCGGCAGAACAATGATGATCGGTGATAAACTGATTAATGAAATTTCAACACGACCAAAGGAATAATTAAATAATGAGACTTTCAGAAGTAGCAGAAGCATTATCGTGTGAAGTATTCGCTGGCTCGGAGCAATTATCTCTGAACATCGAGTTCGGTTGTGCTTCAGATTTGATGAGCGATGTGCTGGCATTTTCTCAAGCAGGTGCCTTGCTTCTGACAGGTCTCGTAAATAATCAAACAATTCAAACCGCTTACATAGCGGAAATAAAAGCCGTCGTTTTTGTTAGAGGTAAGAAACCCGCTAGCGATGTTATTAAATTAGCACGGGATAAAAAGATACCGATTTTAGGAACTTCATATTCAATGTACGAAGCATGTGGTATTCTATACAAGAAAGGACTTGTCCCAACGATGGAATGTTTACCCTGTAAAACTGCAAATGGATAAGGCATATTCTCAGACATTTAAAATACAGGGTGGGAATATGTACAATGCCGGAAAAGCTTCGACGGAGATTAAGTCGATTTTAAAACAGCTCGGCATTGATTCAACTACAATCCGTCGGGTAGCGATTGCTGCCTATGAAGCTGAAATGAATGTTGTTATGTATGCAAAACAAGCTGCAATGACATTCGAAGTAACACCGAAACTAATAAATATTATAGTTGAAGATGAAGGACCTGGAATTCCGGATGTTTCACTGGCAATGCAAGAAGGATATTCAACGGCAACACCTGAGATGCGAGAAATGGGTTTCGGTGCCGGCATGGGATTGCCGAACATAAAAAAAAATTCCGATTCTTTAAAAATAGAATCTATAATTAGTAAAGGTACAAAATTAGAAATAAAAATAAATATCAACTGACTCATGCGGAATGAATTTCGTTCCATAAAGATAGACACAGAAAAATGCGATGGACGCATGGCATGTATGCGTATTTGTCCCACTCAAGCGATTCGTGTACGAAATGGTAAGGCATCGCTTTTGAATGACCGCTGTATCGATTGCGGTGAATGTGTTCGTAATTGTCCGAATCATGCAATAATTCCGCAAACAAGCTCATTCAGTGATTTTTCAAAGTTCAAATATACAATCGCACTTCCATCGCCAGTATTTTATTCACAGTTTGGGAAAGATGTTTCTCCTCCACTAATTCTGAATACGCTAAAGAAAATCGGTTTCAATGACGCATACGATGTTGCGTGTGCTTCGGAATCAGTGAGTATTGCAATACAAGAATATCTTGATTCAAATAAAACTCCAAGACCGCTCATCTCACCATTTTGTCCCGCAGTTGTTCGGCTGGTTCAAGTCCGATATCCGAATTTATTAGATAATCTGATTCCAATCGAATCACCGATGGAAATTGCGGCACGCGAAGCAAAAAATATCAAGATGAAAGAATTAGGACTGAGAGAAAAAGAAATCGGCTGTATCTATATTACTCCGTGTCCTGCAAAAACAATTTCGATTAAGCATCCACCAAGAAAGAAACATTCTTTCTTAGATGGCACGATTTCGATTTCTGAGATTTATCCGACTTTAGTTCAGCATTTGTCGCAAACGAATGGCGATGAAGTAAAAGAAATACGTGGATTAGGACTTGGTTGGCCCATAGTCGGCGGTCAAGTTGCATGTTTAAAAGCCGAAGATTGTATTTCTATTGCAGGTCTTACTGACGTTACAAGAATTTTTGAAGAAATTGAAAACGGTAAGCTTAAGGACATTCAATACATAGAATGCAATACATGCCCGACTGCCTGCGTTGGTGGCCCACTTACGGTTGAAAATCCATACATTGCACGAGGTAGAATTCTTCGTGTGGTAGAAAAATACGGCGGTGTGCCGTGTCAGGATAGAGAAAAGATTCGTGGACTCTATCAGAAAAATTTCTTTTCTCTGGTTGGAAAGATTGCGCCAAGTCCTGTTTCACCGCTCGATGACGATATTTCAAAAGCTATTCAAAAGATGAAACAAAAGCAGGAAGTGTACGATAGTTTACCAAAAATCGATTGCGGTGCTTGCGGCGTTCCAACATGTATGACTTTTGCAGAAGATGTTGTGAGAGACGGTACGTCTCCCGATGAATGTATTTTTATTGCGATGAAAAAATTTGAAACGTTAACAGGAAATCTTCACGATACTGTTATAAAACACAGTCGTAAAGTACGAACAACGTGAGGAAAGAAGATTATGAAATTAAAAAATATTGTTGAAAAACTTGAATTATCAGTGAAATGCGGTGAGAATAATTTAGACCGTGATGTTACGGGTGGTTATGCGAGTGATATGCTAAGTAATGTTATAGCATACAGTAAAAAAGGAGACGTATGGGTAACAATACAAGTTCATTCAAACATTATTGCCGTTGCAGTATTGAAGGAATTAGCTGCCATCATTATCGTACAAGGCAGAGAACCTGCTGATGAAACGATTCAAAAAGCAAAAGAAGAAAACATTCCAATACTTATCAGCAAGTTATCTACTTTCGAGCTTGCAGGTAAATTGTACGAGATAGGTGTTGGAAAGAATTGAATCATTGATTCATTTTATCATTGAATCATTGAATAAATGTTAAAATTATTTAAAGCCGATTTGCACATTCATACGTGCTTATCGCCGTGTGGCGATCTGAAGATGTCGCCAA
>CAYYIJ010000011.1:0-10841 GCA_964471945.1 uncultured Chlorobiaceae bacterium | reverse complement strand
GATTTGCACATTCATACGTGCTTATCGCCGTGTGGCGATCTGAAGATGTCGCCAAAAAATATTATAGAAAAAGTTCTTCAAAATAAAATAGATATAATCGCAATATGCGATCACAATTCGGCGGAAAATGTATCAGCATTGATTAAAGCCGCTGAAGGAAAGCCAATATCGGTAATACCCGGTATGGAAATATGTACAAAAGAAGAAATTCATGTTTTGTCGCTCTTTGAAAAAATAGAATCAGCTTTCGAGATGCAAGCGAAAGTGTATGAAAAACTTGAAAGTGAAAACAATCCTGAAGTTTTTGGAATGCAAGTTATTGGTAATGAGCTTGACGAAGTACTCGGTTTCAATGAAAAGCTCTTAATAGGTGCGGTTGATATGACAATCGAAGAAGTTGTTGATAGAATTCACAAACTGAACGGACTTGCAATCGCTTCGCATGTGGATAGAGAAGCGTATAGTATTATCGGACAGTTAGGTTTGATACCTGATACGTTGAAACTCGATGCACTGGAAATTTCACCGAATGTCACTATCGCCGAAGCAAGAAAGAAATTTCCAGAATATGGACAGTATAAGTTTATCCAAAATTCAGATGCTCATTTTATCGATGATGTCGGTAAATGCGTAACGGAGTTTCAATTAGAGACACCGACGTTTGATGAACTAAGGAAAGCATTGAGAATTGAAACATTGAGTCATTGAATTATTATTTTCAATGTGTCAAATGAATTAATGATAAAATGAGAAAATAATATTATGGAAGATTTATCGCTACATATTCTCGACATTACAGAAAACTCGATAGCTGCCGGTGCGAAAAATATTGAAATAAAAATTTTAGAAGACACAAACAACGATAAACTAACAATAGAAATAATTGACGACGGAAAAGGAATGACAACTGAGCAGGTGCAAAAAGTAATTGATCCATTTTTTACGAGTCGGACAACTCGAAGGGTCGGTTTGGGATTACCACTGCTCAACGAAGCAACCAAGATTGCAAACGGAAAAATGAATATAAAATCAGAAGTTGGAAAAGGTACTCATGTAACTGCAGCGTTTCAATTGAACCACATCGACCGTCAACCCATTGGAAACATGGCAGAAACTATTGTAACTCTCGTTGCAGGTAATCCGGAGATGAATTTGAAATATATTCATGAGAAAAATGGACATGAATTTATTTTCGACACGATACAAATTAAAGAACAGTTACAAGGATTAACTATTAATTCTACAAGTGTATTATCATTTATCAAAAAGTATATAACAGAAAACAATTAGAGTTTTTTAAAAGTATTAAAGGAGAAACATAATGGAATATAATGTTGAGCAAAAATCAAGTGAGATCGTGGATCGCTGGGGAAGAAAGCCAGAGAACATCATCGAAATGATGCACGATATACAGAATGAGTTTAACTATCTTCCGAGAGACATCCTCTTTGAAATATCGAAAAAAGCCGATGTTCCCATCAGTAAGATATACAACATTGCGACGTTTTATAATGCGTTTAGCTTAAAGCCGAGGGGCCGCCATCGCATTAATGTATGTATGGGAACACCTTGCCATGCACTGGGTGCACCCAGAGTAGTTAATGCAATCGAACGCGAGCTTGGTATCAAGTGCGGTGAAACAACTTCCGATATGAAATTCAGTCTCGATATCTGCGGATGTGTCGGCACTTGTGGTTTAGCACCAGTTGTGATCGTAGGTGATGATCTCTTTGGTCCGATAAAAGTTGACGGTGTTCCTCGCTTGCTGAAAAAGTATGAGACAAAATAAATCCAATAAGGAGATAAAATTATGCCACGATTAAAAATAGACGACTTAAATAAAATAGCTGAACAGCATCAACGGAAGATGAACGTTAGAGAAGGTGCTGGAAAAGCAAAAATAACTGTGCATATGGGTACTTGTGGAATAGCAGCAGGTGCGCGTACAATTATGAGTGCGTTTTTGAAAGAGATAGAGCAAAGCAATGCACACGATGTAATGCTAACTTCATCTGCCTGTGCCGGCTTATGCAGTAAGGAACCAATGGCAACAATTGAATTAGCTGGTCAAGCTCCTGTTAAATATGTTGATTTGACTGAAGAGAAAGTAAAGAAAATTTTTAAAAACCATGTGCTTAATGGTAAATTCGTTCAAGAATATGCTCTCTCAATCGGCAGCGAGAGAATTCAATAATTAGGAGATTCAAGATGAAACAATATAGATTACAAGTAATGGTGTGTGCTGGTACCGGATGTGTATCTAATCATTCTTTTGAAATAAAAGATGCTTTAGATAAGGAAGTTAAAAAACACAAATTAGAAAGCGAAACGGAAGTCGTTTTCACAGGTTGCAACGGTTTCTGCGGTGCAGGTCCACTTGTTATTGTTCAGCCAGATGGAATATTTTATAAAGAGTTAAAGGTAAACGATATTCCTCATCTTGTTGAAGAACACCTTCTAAAAGGTAGGACGGTCAAAAAACTGTTGTACACTCCTCCTGCTGAAAAAGTTCCAATACCAAAAATGATGGACATCCCGTTCTTCTCGGATCAAACTTTAATCGCACTTCGCAATCGAGGTATGATCGATCCTGAAAAGATAGATGATTATATAGCACGCGATGGGTATCAAGCATTAGCGAAGGTGCTTACAAAGATGACGCCCGATCAGGTTTTGAACGAAATTAAAGCATCTGGATTACGTGGAAGAGGAGGTGGCGGATTTCCAACGGGAGTTAAATGGGAAACTTGTAAAAAAGCTCATGGTGATACAAAGTATGTTATTTGTAATGCTGATGAAGGCGACCCCGGTGCTTTTATGGATCGAAGCATCATCGAGGGTGACCCACATGCTGTTATCGAGGGAATGATCATTGGTGCATACGCCATAGAAAAAGTGAGTCAAGGATACATTTATGTTCGTATGGAATATCCACTTGCAATCAAGCGGTTCAATATAGCAATTGCTCATGCAAGAGAATACGGATTGCTTGGTAAAAATATTTTTGATAAAGGTTTCGATTTTGATATCGAAGTACGCCGAGGTGCTGGTGCATTCGTTTGTGGTGAATCGACTGCATTGATGGCATCAGTTGAAGGGAAGCCCGGTGAGCCGCGAGCAAAATATATTCACACTGTAGAAAAAGGTCTCTGGGATTGTCCAACATGTTTGAATAATGTAGAAACATGGGCTAATGTTCCTCAGATTATTATTAAAGGTGCAAAATGGTTTACAAGTATAGGTACGGGAGATGTTTCTGTTGATGCATGGGGAGGCAGTAAAGGAACTAAAGTATTTTCTCTTGCAGGAAAAGTCAACAATACAGGATTGATAGAAGTACCGATGGGTATTACTTTACGAGAAATCATCTATAAAATTGGTGGTGGTATTCGTGAGGGTAAAAAGTTCAAAGCTGTTCAGACTGGCGGACCATCCGGTGGATTTATCCCGGAAAGCATGCTCGATCTTCCAGTCGATTATGAAGAATTGACAAAAGTCGGCTCGATGATGGGTTCTGGTGGAATGGTAGTTACAGACGAAGAAAACTGTATGGTCGATATGGCAAAATATTTTCTCAAATTCACTCAAGAAGAATCTTGTGGAAAATGTATCCCTTGCCGAGAAGGAACCAAGCGTATGCTCGATATACTTGAACGGATGACTATCGGAGAGGGTACTGAAGAAGATTTGTTGTTGCTTGAGGATCTGTCGAACATGATTGTTGAATCATCCCTTTGTGCTCTCGGTGGTTCGGCGCCCAATCCCGTTCTCACTACATTAAAATTTTTCCGCGAGGAATATGAAGCACATGTTAAAAATAAAAAATGTCCTGCACATGTTTGTAAGCAATTGAACGAATATACCATCGATAGCAAGATATGTCTTGAGATCGGACACGGTTGTTCCGTTTGCAAGAAACATTGTCCCGATGGTGCAATTATTGGTGAGCGTAAAAACGTACATTATATTGATCCTGCAAAATGCGGCAAATGTGGTATATGTTTCGACGTGTGTAACTTCAATGCAATCCAAGTCAGTTAAGGAATAGGAGCTAATATGGTCACAGTAAAAATAGACGGAAAAGAAATTCAAGTTGTAGAAGATACTACTATTCAAAAGGCAGCTGAAAAAGCCGGTATCTGGATTCCAACGATGTGTTACTCGGAATTATTTGAACCTTATGGTGTTTGCCGGCTTTGCAGTGTGGAAGTTATTCGCGGTAAACGAAGCCGTATCGTTACAGCTTGTAATTATCCCGTAAGAGAAGGACTGACGGTTCTAACTAATTCAGAAAAAATCCAATGGATTAGAAAAATAATCATGGAGTTAATGCTCTCTCGTTGGCCCAATGTTGAAATTGTCAAGGAAACGGCAGAGAAATTAGGTGTAACACAACCTCGTTTCCCGAGTTTAGAGCGTGATGAAGCCGCAGATGCCTGTATCTTATGTGGTAAATGTGTTAACGTATGTCGTGAAGTTGTTCAAGCAAACGTATTAGGATTTGCAAATCGCGGAATCAAACGCGAAGTTGTGCTGCCTTTCGATCTGCAATCCGATAAGTGCATTGTTTGCGGTGCTTGTGCTCTTGTTTGTCCGACAGGTCATGTGAAAATGATTATCGAAGATTACAAAGGCAAGAAACCGGAATTTACACTCGGTGCTAAAACACCAATTTATGTTCCCACTATGCAAGGCATACCTCGTGTGCCTGTAATCGATGCACAATCGTGTATTCATTTTAAGACCGGTGGATGCGAAACGTGTGCAAAAGTTTGTGAACCACATGCAGTCAATTATGAAATGCAAGATGAAGTTGTTGAATTCGATGTTGGTCAAGTATTGATAGCAACAGGTTTCGATATTTTCGATGCATCTCAGATGACTCAGCTCGGCTATGGAAGATTAGATAATGTTTACACCTCGCTCGAGTTCGAATCTATTCTCAATTCAACTGGACCCACAGGGGGAAAAGTTTTAATGAAGAATGGAAAAGAACCAAAAGCAGTAGGCATCATTCATTGTATTGGTTCGAGAGACACGAATTATCATCCTTATTGTTCTCGAGTGTGTTGTATGTATGCACTGAAATATGCACACCTCATTAACGATAGAGTCGACGCCGACATCTATCAATTTTACATTGACATGCGTGCATTCGGTAAAGGGTACGAAGAGTTTTATGTAAGAATTCTTGACGAAGGGATTAAAGTAATCCGCGGTAAAGTTGCTGAAGTAGTTGAAGCAAAGCAATCGCAAAATGGGCATGGACTTTTAGTTAGATGCGAAGACACACTCGCAGGAAAGATACTTGAAGTTCCACTCGATATGGTAGTTTTGTGTAATGCTATTGAGCCAAGAAGAGATATAGATGCAGTACGCAAGATTTTCTCAATCAGCAGAAGTCCCGATGGCTTCTTCCTTGAGAGACATCCGAAGCTCGATCCGACTTCCACTATGAGCGATGGAATTTATATCGCTGGGTGTGCTCAAGGACCGAAAGATATTCCCGATACAGTTGCACAAGCAAGCTCAGCGGCAGCGCGTATCTTATCATTTATCTCAAAAGGTGAAGTTGAAATCGACCCAGTTCGGGCTTGGATTGATGATAAGTATTGTGCTGGCTGCCGGATTTGCAACAACCTGTGTCCATACACTGCTATTGACTTTCTTGAAGAAAAGAAAATCTCACAAGTCAATGATGTCTTGTGTAAAGGATGCGGAACTTGTGTGGCGGCATGTCCAGCTTCTGCTATTACTGGCAAAGGATTCTCCGATGCACAAATTTTTGCAGAACTTGAAGGATTATTAGCTATGTGAGTAGATGATTAAATATATTATATCAACGAGTCAGTCTTCGACAAGCTCAGACTGACAATACATGGTAACCGTCACACTGAGCTTGTCGAAGTGTGACCGAATAAAAAATTATGAAAATTTATAGGGTAAAAAATTATGGAATTTGAACCAAGAATAGTAGCGTTTTTCTGTAACTGGTGCACTTATACAGGAGCCGATCTTGCTGGTGTATCGCGAATGAAATCACCTGCAAGCATTCGGGTTATTAGAACGATGTGCAGCGGGCGTGTTGACCCAACATTTATCCTGAAAGCATTCGAGCTCGGTGCTGATGGTGTTCTCATTGGTGGTTGCCATCCCGGTGATTGCCATTACTCTGAAGGAAATTACAAAGCTCTCCGCCGTGTCCATCTTCTGAAAAAGATGCTAAAATCTTTTGGAATTGATGAGAAACGGCTTCGGCTCGATTGGATTTCCGCCTCTGAAGGAGACGTTTATCAGCACGTGGCAACGGAATTTACCGCACAGATTCGTTTACTCGGGCCTCTGAATTGGAAACAGAAATTTGAACAAAGAGAACCAAAGATGCAAGAAGTTGCAGTATAAAATAGATATGAAAAAATAATTAATCAAAGAACAAAAGGAAATCGTTTATGGCAAAACCGAAATTAGGACTATACTGGGCAGCAAGTTGCGGTGGATGCGAGGTAGCTGTTCTAGACATAGAAGTAAAAATCTTAGATGTTGCAGCATTTTTCGATATTGTCTTTTGGCCCTGTGCCACCGACTTTAAATATAAAGATGTTGAAGCGATGCCAGATAAAAGTATCACACTATGCTTGTTTAATGGCTCGATCAGGAATTCTGAAAACGAAAAATTAGCAAAACTACTTAGAGCCAAATCTGTAGTTCTTGTCGCTTTCGGTTCCTGCGCTCATGAGGGATGCATACCGGCATTAGCTAACCTTACTACAAAAGAAGCCATCTTCCAAACAGTCTACAAAGACACAGCGTCAACACTTAACACAAACGGTACTTATCCTCAACCTATCACAAAAGTAAAAGAAGGCGAAATCGAAATCCCTATATTCTGGGACGTTGTGAAAGCATTAGACCAAGTTGTTGATGTAGACTATTATATTCCGGGATGTCCGCCGCAATCAACGCAGGTAGCAGCGGTTATAGAGGCGGTGATTGATATTTTAAAGAATGGAAAACCACTTCCACCGAAGGGTACGATTCTCGGTGCTGGCGATAAAACCTGCTGTGACGAGTGTCCGCGCACACGGGAAGAGAAAAAGATAAAACATTTTTATCGCCCACATGAAATTTTAGCCGATCCAAATAAGTGCCTGTTAGATCAAGGAATTATTTGTCTGGGACCCGCAACACGAAGCGGCTGTGGTGCGCTGTGTGTTAAAGCTAATGTCCCTTGTCGTGGATGCTATGGCGCGCCGCCAAACGTTCATGATCAAGGTGCGAAAATGATGAGTGCTATCAGCTCAGTTATCGATGCACAAGACCCAGCAGAAATTGATAAAATAATACAAGAAATTGCTGACCCTATCGGCACATTCTATCGGTTTAGCATGGCACATTCAACAATGAAAGGAGCAAGTTTATGACAGTTCTACGATATATTTTATTAATAATTTTTATTGGTGTTATTCTTAATACATTCGTTATTTGCCAAGAACATGAAGAATGTTCGGATGCAGAACTCAAAGCTGAAGTACCAGAACTTTTCGAATTCCACGATGTTATCTATAAAATTTGGCATAATGCCTGGCCAAAAAAAGATATTAAAATGCTTGTCGAACTTTTACCCGAAGTTGAACGAGAAAGTGAAAAAGTCATTAATGCAGAGCTTCCTGGAATTCTACGAGATAAAAAACAAGCATGGCAAGAGAATATCGAGAAATTAAAATCTACAGTGGATGAATATAAATCAGCTTCGTCCCCTGTTGATAGTCAAAAGCTACTCGACGCAGCAGAAAATCTTCACACTCAATATGAAAAACTTTTCAGAGCAATTCGCCCAATCATGAAAGAAATTGAAGATTTTCATACAACGCTCTACAAACTATATCATTATTATATGCCCGAGGACAATCAAGAAAAAGTTATGTCTTCAATAAAAGAATTGAAAGAGAAAATGAATATACTTAATAAGGCATCTCTACCCGAGCGTCGGAAGAGCAAGGAAAAAGAATTTATTGACGCAAGAAAAAAACTTTCTAAATCTATTGATGACCTTGTTAAATCGTTGAAGAAATACAATAGTAAGAAAGTAAACAGTAAGATCGAGGTAATGCACACCAATTATCAAGCGCTTGAAAAAGTGTTTGAGTGAACCGTCAAGATTTTAAATAAACTCTAAAGAGGATTATGACAATGAAAGAAACGAATAAAAAACATATAAGTATTGACCCGATAACCAGACTCGAAGGTCATGGCAAAATAGATATTTTTCTCAATGATGCAGGTGATGTAGAAAACTGTTATTTCGTTATCCCCGAGTTGAGAGGATTTGAACAATTCTGTGTGGGAAGACCTGTTGAAGAAATGCCGCGAATAACTACACGCCTTTGCGGAGTTTGTCCCGAAGCTCATCACATGGCTGCCGCTAAAGCATGTGATGCCGTCTATCACGTTGAACCTCCGAGTGCTGGGAGAAAACTTCGTGAATTATTGTATAATGTTTTCTTTTCGGGTGACCACGCTCTTCACTTTTACGCTTTAGGTGGACCAGATTTTGTGGTTGGACCAGAAGCCCCTGCGGCTGAACGTAATATTCTTGGTGTTATTGCAAAAGTTGGTGTTGAAATAGGAAAGAAAGTAATTCAGCATCGCGCTCACCACTCTGCAATTATGGAATTGTTAGGTGGTAAAAAAATCCATCAGGTTACTTCCCTCGTGGGCGGTGTCTCAAAAGGACTCACAGAAGAAGAACGTAAAGGTGTCGAAGCGAGAATTGTTGAGATGGTTGAGTTCGGAAAATTTACAATCAAGGTTTTTGATGATATAGTCCTTGCCAATAAAGCGTATGTTGATCTCGTACTTAGCGATTCTTATTCACTGAAGATTTATTCGATGGGTTTGGTGGATGAAAAAAATCGAGTAAACTTCTATGATGGAAAAGTTCGTGTGGTCGATTGTAACGGAAAAGAATTTGTGAAATATTCTCCAAAGGAATATGTCGATAATATTGCTGAACATGTTGAGCCGTGGACATATTTAAAGTTTCCATTCTTAAAGAAAATTGGTTGGAAAGGATTTTTAGAAGGCAACGAAGGAAGTATATATAGAGCAACCCCGCTTTCTCGCTTGAACGCAGCCGATGGAATGGCAACACCATTAGCGCAGGCAGAATATGAGAGGATGTACAAAACACTCGGGGGGAAGCCGGTTCATGCTACGCTTGCAACACACTGGGCGCGCGTTATTGAGTTGTTGTATGCAGCCGAGCGTGCATTAGAGCTTATTCGTGATCCTGAAATTACGAGTCCAAATATTAGAGTTATACCAAAAGAAACACCAACCGAAGGCGTTGGAATTGTTGAGGCACCACGCGGTACATTGACACACCACTATGTAACCGATGAGCGCGGTATACTTACAAAGGTTAACCTAATTGTCGGTACAACAAACAACTATGCGCCGATTGCGATGTCGGTAAAAAAAGCTGCACAAGGATTAATTAAGAAGGGCGTACAAGTTACAGATGGGATATTAAATAAAGTGGAGATGGCATTCCGTGCTTATGATCCCTGTTTCGGATGTGCTACGCATACTTTACCAGGTCAAATGCCGTTGGTGATAAATATTCGCGATAAGAATGGTGAAATCATACAGGAGATAAAACGATAAATATGAAAGGCAACAAAAAACTCATTGATAAATTAAACTTTCTTTTAGCTGACGAGCTTACAGCAATCAACCAATATATGGTACACTCCGAGATGTGTGCCGATTGGGGTTATGAAAAACTGCATAAACATTTCGAGAAGCGAGCTATTGACGAGATGAAACATGCTGAGAAGCTGATAGGAAGAATAATATTCTTAGAAGGCACACCTGTAGTAAGCAAGCTTGGAAAAATATCTATTGGTGCCGATGTATCTAAACAACTTGCTAACGACCATGAAGCCGAAATGGGCGCAATAAAAGCATACAACGAAGTGATAAAACTTGCGGGCGATGTAGCCGACTTTGCTACACGTGAGATGCTCGAGAACATTTTAATGGACGAGGACAGGCACATTGATGAGATAGAAGAACTGCAAGATCAAATTAGTCAAATGACACTTCAAGTTTTCCTATCAACGCAAACGTCGTAAAATCAATTAGTGAATGACCTTGTAAAAAAAAATAAACTCTCAATTCTCGGTCTTGGCAATGATATCTTAGGTGATGATGGTATCGGGTTAATTGCTGCTCGAGAGTTAAAAAAACAATTTAAACATTCCCCTGTTGATGTTGTTGAAACAACATTAGCGGGTTTCGAGCTTTTAGATATGCTCCAAGGATATGAAAAAGTTCTTATACTCGATGCTGTAGTTACAAAAAAACATCAAGCGGGAACAGTGCTTGAGCTTTCCCCCGAGCAATTCAAACATGCAACCGCTATCTCGCCGCATTATGGAGGGTTACCCGAAATTCTCAAGCTCGCTGAATACCTAAAGGTTAAATTTCCAACTGAAATCCGCATCCTCGCTGTTGAAATTGAACCACCGTATGATCTAAGAGAAGGTTTAAATCCAGTAATTAAAGATGCCCTGCCAAAGTTCATGAAACAAGCACAACAGATATTGCAGGATTGGGATATTGAGTCTGATAAGAAATCCAATATTTGATTTCCTCAAATAGATTTTTTAAGTTATAGAGACTTCTGAAAAATTACCCAAAGGGTCACCCTGAATTCATTTCAGGGTCTAAAATCGCTTAGATTCCGAAACAAGTTCGGAATGACTGGTATGGTTTTATAATATTTCAGAATTCTCTTATAATATCAGCTAAATAGAAGTCCGACTTCTCAACGAGTC